>DATMBG010000046.1 GCA_035559535.1 Candidatus Limnocylindrales bacterium | reverse complement strand
GGTGGCTCACGGTTAAAGTTGGGAGGTGGGGGCCTTGGGAGAAAAGGCCCCCACCAAGCCAGGAGAAGAAGATCCCAGTGACCATAGCGAAGGGGAAACACCCGTTACCATTCCGAACACGGAAGTTAAGCCCTTCAGCGCTGATGGTACTGCAGGGGGGACCCTGTGGGAGAGTAGGTCGTCGCTGGGATCTTTTTTTGATTTTTGTTCCTACCGGAAAGAATAATGGATAACTAAAACCTTCTAAACTCCCACCTTCCTTACTCCCTTTGCAGGGTAGCTTCTGTCTAAAACTCCTTATATCTTTCTGTTTTTTCTCTTCCTGCAAAAATTTGAAATCTCTTTTCATTTTTCTTGTAAAGATATCTTGCTCTGTGGATTAAAATAATTCATATTTCTGTTATCGGGTTTGCCTGGGATACCATAGATAAGCCATTAAACCAGCCAGGATCTTTTCAAGATCCTTCTTTCTACAAGACAGACCCTCTGGGCGAGAAGTTTATGAATGAGTAGGTTGTTAGCGAATCGTTTGTCTTGCTTCTATACCTATATGTCTCACCGATATCGAAAAATCTTCAGGTTCCTGATTATTTTAGGTGGCTTTTTTGTGTTACTCAACCTGGATTCGACTATTCAAGCATTTGTTCATACCCTTAAAACCATTAAAAATATTAAAACCGTCAAGTATATCACCTACCTGGGGGATGGCAGTGGTCAAATATTTTTATTTCTTTTATTCCTGGCCGGCGGATATTTCTATAAAAGAGAGCGGCTGAAAAAATTGGGAAAAATAGGAATCTATACCCTTATCGGAAGTGGTCTGGTAACCCAAACCCTTAAATGGTTGATAAGACGACCCCGTCCTAATACCAGTATAGAAAAGCTTCTCATGGGTCCAAGAGATCTGGAAGATCTGTCCGGTCATTTTGGATCTTTCCCCTCCGGGCATGCCTTAAGTTCTTCTGCTGTCGCAACCGTTCTGATAGCCTTCTACCCCAAACTAAGATATCCTCTCTATGTATTGGTCCTTCTCATAAGTCTTTCAAGAATTTACCTGGAATATCATTTTGCCTCCGACGTATATGCAGGTATAATTTTAGGATGGTGGATAGGGAGAGGATGTATGTTCTATTTTTTAACTCAACCAGGAGATAATCCGATGGGGTCCTATAGATCGTTTCTTAAAAAACTTCAGGCTTATAAAGCTTATCTCATCATTCCAGGACTTATCCTATTCTCCGGGTTCCTCTTTTTTTATGGCCTGACCGGTTTTACACTTTTTGATGTGGATGAAGCAGTATTTTCAGAAGCAACCCGGGAGATGATGGAAACCGGAAACTGGATTACACCTCAATATAACTACTCCAATCGTTATGATAAACCCATCCTGTTTTATTGGCTGATGGCTTTATCTTATAAGCTTTTTGGAGTCAACGAGTTCGGAGCCCGTTTTTGGTCTCCTACCATGGCAGTAGCTCTGGTTATAATGACCTTTTATTTTCTTCGACGGACGATGGATATCCAGGTTGCTTTGCTGGGTGCTTTGATCCTATCTACTTGTCTGGAGATGTATTACCTGTCCCATGTAGCCGTAACCGATATGACCCTTTGTTTTTTCATTACAGCAGCCTTGTATACCTTTTTTCTGGGTCATCAGAGCTCAAACGAAACCAAAAAATGGTGGTATAGGAGTTGTTATATTTTTATGGCTCTGGCAACCCTCACGAAAGGACCTATAGGGGTTGTTCTTCCCTTGTTAGCCGTCGTTCCCTTCCTTATAGCCACCGATACCTGGCGACAGACCCTAAAGGAAGGGAGGATTTTTTCAGGGATTCTGCTTTTCTTAGCCGTTACCGGACCCTGGTACATCCTGGAAATTGCCATAAATGGGTGGGATTATATTAACAAATTTTTTATCTTTCATAATGTCACCCGATATCTGGCGCCAGATCGGGGGCATAAGGGACCTATCTATTTTTACCTGGGGATTATTCTGGTGGGCTTTTTTCCCTGGAGTACCTTCTTGCCCCATGCTTTGAGCCGGGTTATCTCAACCCGAATAGGAGAACTGAAACGATCTGCAAAGATAGATCCCCTTTCTTTTCTTGCTACCAGTTGGTTTTTCACCACATTGCTCTTTTTTACCTTTGCCAAAACCAAGCTTCCCAATTATGTACTTCCCCTCTTTCCGGCCATGGCGATCCTGACAGGCCGATGGTGGTCAGATTATCTCTCAGAGGAGCTGAAAGGGGTTCGAGGAATTAAAATATCCCGCCTAATCTTGGGACTTACTTCCCTTAGCTTAGCCCTTATATTTGGAATGACACCCTTTATTTTAAGCAAACTGGCCGAGAAATATCCGGGCCGTTTTATGGAATCTCTGGATATCCGACTAGGTTGCTGGCTTTTAGCCGGAACTTTTTTGATCGGCGGAATTGGAGGCACTCTAACATTAACTAAATTTAAACGGACCAGCTTCGGGATTCTCGTCCTGACCATGATCCTTGTGAATATTATTACCCTTACAGCCATTGTACCTCCGGTTAATGCCTACTTTCAAGGTTCTTTACACGATCTGGCCAATATGGTAAGAACTCAGATTCGACCCGATGGAAAACTCGTCGTTTATGGGAAACTGGATAATCCGAGCATTGCTTTTTATTCACAACACGGTTTCATCAAAACTCGAAGTAAAGAAGAACTCAAAAGTCTTGTTCAATTACCTCAACAAGTCTTGATTATAACGAAAACGCCTCTGGCACTGGAACTGCAAAAGGAAACAGGTATCTTTCTCTGGAGAGAGCGCCAGGGATATGCATTGCTTTCTAATCAACCATTGTAAAAACCTTCTGGCAAAAAGGCCGATAAAGAACAGGAGAAATAATTTTAGATAAAGCTCCTTGACATTCTTAAAATCCAAATCTTATACTTGAACCCGTGAAATTTAGCCTATCCCTTTCACTCCTTTTAAGTTTCACCTGCTGGCTTTATCCTCTAAAAGCAAGTTTTGCAGCGGGGCAAAGACCTCTGAGTACAGAAAGTGCAATGACCTTACCACCTGGGACCTTGGAAATCGAATTGGGAGCTGATTTCCTCCGGAATCAAAGTTTTCCCTTTCCCACATCCGCTCCGCGTTTTAATAGAGATCTTTGGGAAATTCCTGTCATAGGCCTTCATTTAGGAGTGGATAAGCGAACGGAGGTACAGTTTGACTATGAACTTCTGTATTTAAATGAATCAAGCCCCGGCGTGGGAGAGAAATTTGGAAGCGGGGATTTAAAGGTTTTTACAAAGATTCAGATTTTAGAAGATAGGGATTCTCATCCCGCTTTAGGGTTGAGATTTGGAACCAAGCTTCCCAACGCAGACGATGCCGCTCGCTTAGGAACCAATGAGACCGATTTCTTGAGCTCTCTTCTGGTAACCAAATTCTATCAAGGGGTAACTTTCCATGCCAACGCAGGGCTTGGTATTTTAGGGAACCCCTTCCATGCCGCTCAGCAAGATGATGTGCTTTTACTCGGGTTCGCATCAATCCTTCCGGTGACTCCTACACTCCACTTTGTTATGGAAATTGCGGGACAAACCCTGAGTAGTAAGAGAAACAATGTAACCTCGATGCGATTGGGCCTTCAGTATCAAACCAGAGAGATCCAGTGGGACTTAGGCGGGAGTGTCAGACTTACGAATCAGGCTGCCGATTGGGAAGTTCTGGGCGGACTGACCTGGCGGATCAGGCTGTGGGGAAGGTAGTCCTTAAAGTTAAAGAACCCTGGAGGTGCCATCAAGGGGTTTTATCGTGTGGACGATGAAGGAGGATGGGGATAGAGGTACCTCGTAACACCTTATCTGCTACGCTACCTATGAGTAATCGGATTAGACCTCCGTGACCATGGGTCTCCATGGCAATGAGATCAATCCCATGCTGATTTGCCTCTTCTAAGATAGCTACAGCCGGATAATGACTCATAACAATTTTTGTCTGAACTTGTATCGTTTCAGTCAGGCCATCTTCCCTCGTTCTCAAACGCTTAGCTATCTCATCCAGATAGGCCTGAGCTTTTTGGATGCGTAATTGTTGAAATTCGATAAAGTACTCGTCAGGTCGGTAACTGACGGGAATCCAGGGTTCCCTCACATGGAATAGGGTATAATCAGCCTGCATGAGCTTACCCAGAGTTACGGCGTACTTCAGTATTTGTTCAGCAAGGGCTGAACCGTCAAGGGGAATAAGTATATGCCGAAAAACAGGCTCATGGGTAAGATCGGGTTTTTTTTCTTGAGGCCTTATGAGCACCAGGGGAATTTCTACCTGCCGTACAAGTTTATCGGTCACACTACCCAACCAGAGGCGAGCCAGCATACCCCGTCCATGGGTTGCCATTACCACTAAATCCACCTCTGCAGTCTTTATATGGCTATCCAGTCTTTCTGCAATCTGACCCACCTCCCCATCCAGTAATACACAGGTAACCGGAAAACCTGACCGAATCTTTTTGGCTATTTCTTCAAGATACACCCGCTGGTGCTCTTTGAGTCGGGCATCCAGTACTTCATTGAAAACCATTTTACCCTCAATATAGCGGGCCTCAGGCACATGGACATGTACTAATTGAAGTTCTGCTCCGGCGCGACGTGCAATACTACCGGCTATAGGCAATGCATGCTCTGCAAGGGTTGAACCATCAAGAGGTACCAGGATAGAACGAAACATGGTAGATTTTTCTTTTAAGATGCTTCGCCCTGGGGACGGCGTAGCAGGACCGGTACAGGAGCTCCTCGCAGGAGCTTATCGGCTACACTTCCCATAACCACCCGGGTAAGCCCACCATAACCATGGGTAGCCATAGCAATCAAATCTATTCCCTGGCTGCTTGCTTCTTCGATAATGGAGTTAGCTGTATATCGGCTGATGGTAACCTTGGTTTTAATGGATAGCGGTGACTTATCTTGCTCTTTTACCTGGGTCTGCAATCGTTCAGCAACGCCATGGAGATAAGTCTGGGCTTCTGTTTTCCATTCTTTTAACAATTGTTCTTCTAACTTGGTCGTGTATTCTGTATGGGGATAGCTTATAGGCAAAGGAGGCTCGACCACCCGTAACAACGTATAATCGGCTTGCATCAGTTGGCCTAGAGTTAAGGCAGGTTCAAGGATCTGCTCGGCTAGCGAAGATCCATCCAGGGGTATAAGCAGGTGCTGGAAGACCTGCTCACGGGTAAGATCTGGCTGAGTTTCTCCGGCTTCTGAGGGGCGAACCATTAGGATAGGTACAAGTACTTGCCGTACGAGCTTATCTGCTACGCTACCCAGCCAAAAACGACTCCATGCACTTCGTCCATGGGTCGCCATGACTATCAAATCTGCCTGGGTAGATATTGCATATTCATTAAGAGCATCGACCACTGATCCTAAATTTCCTTCTAACAGGGTGGCCGTAAGGGAAACATTTGAATCGGCTGACAGACGTTTGACCACTTCATCCAGATAGGCACGTTCATGCTCCTTAAGTCGGTTATCCAGCGCTTCATCAAAAAGAACGGTCCCATCCACATATCTGGCTGCAATGGGGACATGAACAGAAACCAGTTGAAGGGTGGCGGGGGCCCGACGTGCAATACTTCGCGCAATAGGCAAGGCATGCTCCGCAAAGGTCGAACCGTCCAGGGGTACGAGAACAGATCGATACATATAAAATCTCTCCTGATCGAGAAAATGGAAGTAAAAGAGTTTTTTTGGACTACCCCACTTCCTTATCTCTACTCCTCCATAGTTCCATTCTTAAGTTTTGTCAAGGTATTTATAGATTTATCTTGCTTTTAAAGAGGCGGTAACACAGGAACGGGAAAATTGATCGGGTTTTATAGAAAAAGGTGATGACTATTCACCTATTCCCATGCGCCTTTAGACTACTCGGAAAAGACGCAATCCACGTGCCAGATCTTAAAAAAGAAAATGGAGAGCCGAAACCAGAAGGAAAGGATAGAAGGCTTTGTTTGTACCGGCTGTTGATAATTTTTTGCTCTCAATTGAATTGACTGATCTTAAAATTAAAAACGAGTACTACCAGAAGCAAAAGAAGTGTAAGAATCCCCTTTATAAATAGGATGTCTTAAAATCTTACAGGGTTTGTGAAGATCTAATACCCATAAAGGTCAGTAAATACTGTCCGAAACCAAGACAAAGGACAGTTTGTTCTGGATATTCTCCCATACCTAAAATTTCCCTTGCTGGAAGGAACAGAATGATAGAGTTTAGATTCAAGACCGAAAGTTGATAGGGAAAGGAGAAGAAAAAATGGAAATGACTATTCAAAGCACGGCCAGACTTAATAATGGGGTTGAAATCCCTTTTCTTGGACTCGGGGTTTTTCAAAGTCCTCCGGGAGACATAACGAAAAAAGCGGTTCTTTATGCCTTAGAAATAGGATACCGCCATATCGATACGGCTAAAATTTACGGTAATGAACAGGATGTGGGTCAGGCCGTTAGGGAGAGCGGGATTCCCAGATCGGAAGTATTTGTGACAACCAAATTGTGGAATCAGGATCACGGCTACGATGCAACCTTGAAGGCGTTTGCAAAAAGCAATCAAAAGTTGGGTCTGGGCTATATCGATCTCTATTTAATCCACTGGCCGGTTAAGGGACTCAGGCTTGAAACCTGGCGGGCTATGGAGGTGCTGCTGGCAGAGGGTAAATGCAGAGCCATTGGCGTCAGTAACTATTTGGTCAGACATTTAGAGGAATTATTGGATCATTGCAGGGTGATACCTGCCGTAAATCAAATAGAGTTAAGTCCGTACAACTATCTTTATCGGAAAGAGACTGTAGATTTCTGTCGTGCTAAGGGCATTTGGTTGGAAGCCTATAGTCCGCTTACCAAAGGGGAAAAACTCACGGATCCGAAGCTGGTAAAAATTGCATCAAAATACGGCAAAACTCCTGCTCAAATCCTTATTCGCTGGGCCTTACAACATCAGTTTATAGTGATACCAAAGTCGGTCCGAAGGGAGCGGATCCGAGAAAATGCCCAGGTATTCGATTTTTTGATTTCTCCAGAGGATATGGCTTATTTAGATTCCTTCAATGAGAATTTAACTACCGGCTGGGATCCCACGAACATTCCCTGAACGAAATTATAGAAATACCCTGAAACCCTGGAGGAGTCATCCCGGGGTATTATTCAATAAGCGGCGGATAAAGACTTCCTTAAACCGGGGGTTTAGATCAAAACAGTAATAGACCCTGGGACCTCGAATATAGGGTGCTACTTCCAGGTCACGGCCCATACCCAGGGGTTCAAGAAAGAGACTAAATCCGATCCGGGCCGGGCTAACTTTACAGGTAAACATATCCGGCAGGGTTACATAGCCTATGGCCAGGAGATCAAAGGGATGGAACCCTTCCTTATGGAGTTTATTTTCCCAAAAGGATAACCATGGCTCACTCCCCCGATAAAGCCATCTGGCAACTTCATCGCCGAGTTCCAGGCGTTTCAAGTCAGACCGTGTAATTACCAGGTGAGTTGCCAATTCAAACGGAATCAAGATCAGAGGGACTCCCGAATATAAAACAATTTGAGTAGCCGGGGTATCTTTACAAACATTAAAGTCACGAAAATGGAACCACCATTGTTCCCCGGGATGAAACAAATCCCCCGGGTGTTTCCCTCCGATCATGACAATTCTTTCTATATTTCCCACAACATCGGGATGGTTAATCAGAACCGTTGCAACATTGGTGAGAGGTCCCTGGGCGATAAGGGTCAGTTTTTCTTTTCTTAAAGCCGAGGCCAGGGCTTCAGAGGCCTGAGTACTTTTCCAGTCAGGATTTCCCGGGGAAAGGCTTCCTTCAAAAATGGGAGGGGGTGGATGAGAGGGATAAGAGCCACCAAAATGGGTGATAGCCTGACGTGCAATTTGAAAACCCTTCTCACCCTTCGTATTTCCAAAAACGGTACTAATCCCTCGAATATCCAGCTCAGGTGAGCGGAGAGCTGCTATCAAAGCCCAGCAATCGTCCACATCATCGGTTTCTCCCTCTCCACAAGCAGGATCTGTGTCTATCCATACAGGTAGTTTAGATGGGTAAGATATCGAGGGCTTGAACGCTTTTACCGAATGGATAGTTAGGGGATCTGAATGGTGGTTGAAGGTATAAAGGGCACCGACACCAATAACGGTCATTAAAACCAAAAACAGGTTAACCAATAACCCACCCACGACATGATAAAAACAAGCTTTTATCCTATAGATCTTGAAGTGACGAAAAGCCTGAAGGGTGTAGTAAAAACCTACCCCTGTCAAAATGGCAAAAACTACCAATCCTATCCTTTGAACATTGATCCGTATATCCTGATTGGATAAACTGAATCCGAGACCACCCACGAAAGTCAGCACAAATCCGGCCAGCGGAAATAACCAGCTATACTTACAGGTGTGAATAGCCTTTTGGGTGTGATCTATCATAAGATTATCCCTCAATTAGCTTCCATCCTATACAAGGGTATTGGTTTGGTAAGGGAGTATCCGTTGGCTCCACATTTTTCAGACTCCTTCTCCCTATTTTTTTACGTTAACTTAGATACAGTACCGTTAACCCGGTCGGACCTTTTTTCATCTATCCAGTTCCCCCTGGATAAAATTGTCATATTGGGACTCTGGTCTAAATCTAAAGTATAATCCCGACAGGGGGTCAGGCAAGGGAGGTTCTATGTGTAAAGCTTTCAGATATTTACAGCACTTTTTGTATCTTTATTAATTTTTTATTGACAATTGAGTAGAAGAATGAAAAAGTAAACTAGTGACTTAAAATAGATCCTTTTAAGAATAAGCCGCTTAGGCAATACGTCAGTCATCTCAGGAGAGAAGGATAAAAAGAGAAGGATCCATACAAATTTCCTCGGAGTTCCTCCTCAGTAGTATGTTTTCCTTAAAGCAATCCTTTTAAATATTAAAGAGATTTTAAAGCTACTACCCTTTTTATCTTTAAAATCCCCCAAGAGAGGATACTTGCTGGACTATAATTCCAGGTAATTACCCTTCTCAAAAGGAGGTTGTTATGGGCAGAGACTTGATGATCCAACATCATAAAGACTCGGACGGCTCTACACGCGCCCCTGACTTCCGACTTGATAGTCAACTACACGATTTATTAATGAAAGGAACCAGGAAACCCAATCTACTTCAGATCGACGAATTTCAAACACTCCCTGAGCCGGTTTTTCCACAAAAACCAGAGGCTCTGGGAGATATGGGACCTGATCTGGTTACTCTTCGGAGTTCTGATAACCCTTATCGACGACGATGGACAGCACCTCTTATTTATCGTGCCATGCGGGGCTGGCTGTTTCCTTACATTCGATCTCGCATACTTCCTGGGGATTTTCACCCCATCATTGCTTATCTGTTTACCGAATGGAAATGCAACCTGGATTGTCACTACTGTTGGGCCTTCGACAATCGCGTCAAGGGCATGACAGAGGATACTGCCAAACGGTCGATAGATTGGTTGTACGAAGCAGGTTGTCGGGTACTGGCTCTGATGGGGGGTGAAGTTCTTCTTAGGCCGAAGTTTGTCCACAAGGTGGTCTATTATGCCGCAAAGAAAGGATTTTGGGTTTATCTTCCTACCAATGGGCGGTTGTTGAAGCCAGAAGTGATTGACCGTCTCGGGGATGCAGGGGTCGCTACGGTTAATTTTGCAGTGGATTGCGTGGATGAGAAACCCGGGCTCCCCAAAGCATTAAATCCGATTCGATCGTACTTTGAGTATCTGATTAAAAAACAGTATGTCTACGGGTATTGTGTATTCTTTAATATGAACATTACCCGAATCAACCTGGAGGATATCAGACAATTGACCGAGATTGCCCATGATTACGGGATTGCAACCGATTATCATATCAATGAATCCCCCATGCTGGAACAACATCACTTTAAACATCTAGAGAATAATGAGACCTTTCTTCGGCCTGAAGATTACCCCAAAGTGGATGAATTGATAGACTGGTTGATTGAGAAGAATCGTGCAGGTTACAAGATGGTCAATTCTATCCAGCGTCTTAAGGACATGAAGGATTTCATGTGTGGCAAGGTAAAACCCTGGAACTGCCGGGCCGGCCATAATTCTCTTATCATCCGGGTCGATGGAACCTTAGCCCCCTGTTTCCCCATGTATTCAGCAACCTATGATTGGGGAGTTGTGGGTCGTCACAGGTTTGAGACCCAACAGCTTAATACCATGAAGACAAGCTGCCAAACCCATTGTTTCTCGACCCTGAACCATAACCTGGCATATTGCTACGATGATGGACGGGTCATTCGATGGGTGTTGAAACAAGCAAAGCGTGGATTTCAAGGAGTTTCAGGTAGCTTTGACTGATTCAAAGAACTGGAAGGAATAGGGCCTAAAACAAGCCCAACAGGGTAGGTCAAACGTCCCCGTTTGACAAACGTCCCCGTTTGATGGAATAAAATCCTATGAAAGTAAAGGAAATTCTCCCAGCCTGGGGTCGTATCTTAAGGGGGTATTATCCAGCGTTATCCATTGAGATTACCCGCGAGTGCCCGCTTCGTTGCCCGGGTTGTTACGCTTACGAAACCCAACATCTTGGGCAGCTTGGACCCTTACGGACCCTGACCGATTATAAGGGACAGCAATTAATAGATGGCGTGTTAAATCTGGTCAGTCGCTATCGTCCCCTTCACCTCTCTATTATTGGAGGCGAACCTCTGGTACGTTTTCGGGAATTAAACACTCTACTGCCGGAATTGAGCAAAAGGGGTCTTGTGGTTCAGCTTGTAACCAGTGCTGTGCGTGAAATTCCTCTATCCTGGAGCCAGATAAAGAACCTGAACCTGGTGGTTTCCATAGATGGTTTACAACCCGATCACGATCGCAGACGAGCTCCTGCAACTTACGAGAAAATTTTAAAAAACATCCAGGGGCATTCTATCACGGTACATTGCACCATAACCCATCAGATGACAGGCCGGGCCGGATACTTTGAAGCTTTTCTGTCCTTCTGGTCCGGCAGGCCAGAAGTCCAAAAGATCTGGTTCAGCCTGTTCACCCCCCAGAAAGGCGCAAGATCTGAGGAGATACTTTCACCCCATGAGCGTGAGGAAGTATTAAGAGAACTTACCCGGTTGCGTCCGATGTTTCCCAAGTTAGACTTACGGGATGCAATCTTAGAAGGACTTCGTAATCCTCCTTCGTCTCCCGCCAAATGCATTTTTGCCAGGACTACCTTGAGTATCACCGCGGATTTACATAGCCGGATTACCCCCTGTCAATTTGGGGGTAATCCGGATTGTTCCCAGTGTGGTTGCATAGCCTCGGCGGGCCTGAAGGGAGTAGGGGATTATCGCCTGATGGGCTTTTTACCTTTAAGATTTATTTTTAATATCTCCGATAGAATAGGTAAAACCACCCTCAAATTCTCGGGAAAATCAAAATCCAACCCTTTAGATCCTTCGGCAACCCGAGGATAATAGCCGGAAGAAACGAAACCACACTTTTGGTTCTTCCACGGAAGTGTAGGATACCAGCAGGATATGCTTATTTTACCTGGCTATCCGGACCAAACACCCGCTTAACCACCGCCGTGAGAATCGGACCCGCTTTGTCGATTATCTGGGCAGCATAGATCCATCCACCTCCGCCGTGCCCTTGAACCATAATAGCACTCCCCTCATATGGGGTTAAATCAAGCTCTCCACTCTCAGGAGACATGGCAGTCTGCATTTGTATCTGGGTTAATCTTACGGAACTTCCCAGGGGAAACTTCGATCCCAAAGGGTGAAACTGCCGATTTTGGACGAGCCCTAAAAACAAATCTTGAGGATTCATATGATCTCCTTTCTAAATCTGAAGGCAGGGTTTTATATCCCATTCCTGAAGACTTTAGTTTCTACCTCTCTACGATCTCTCTGGCCTTTTCAAATTGATGGAACCGGTATAGGGGACTCCTTAGAGAAGTTTAGAAAATAACGTGCAGGGTCCCGTTTTTTCGATTATGGGAGGCCTCAGGAATCTATTAAAAGAGAGTTAAATTCGAGATAATCCCTTTTTTGGGTAAGGTTTTTTCTCTTAACTTATAAAATACTCTGGGCAGGAATAAAAGATTGCATGGATTTTAAGAAAATTTCATTTTTTTATTTTTCACCGTCAGGTTCAAAATCGATCTGTTACCATTTCCTGGCAGGATAATCTCCCAGGGGATCATAGACATAAGTTATGAGAAATGGGAATACCTCTAGAGCTACCCAACTTTTAAGGGTAGGTTTTTTGGACCTGACTCCCCTCTGGAAAGGGGCTACGCCAGGAGGAGGCCCGAAGGGAGAAGGGGGTTTGATTAAAATTTAGGCATTTTAAGAAAAGAACCGGATTTTTTAAGGATAGATTACCCGATAACCTACCAAAAGGGGGAATAAAAAGTTTGAGATGAATTTTAATTGACTAAAAAATAAGCATTTTTTAAAATGACTGCCGAAATAATAGGCAAACAGGAGAGAGATTTCTGCAAAATAAATAGGCTTTTTTCGTATCCATCCATTGTAAATTCGCCAAATATCTAGTATCTTTGTAAGCACAGAGGAAATGGCATAGGATATGCTCCAGCTAAAGGTAATAGAAGTTAAGTTTAGCCTTTCCTCTACTGAAAGGTTCTCGGTGGTGTAACATCCCCAGGATATGAGTCACATAGAACCGAGAAGGGTAGTAATGCCTGTAGCTTTTTTAAAGTTACAGGGTTATAACTAAAATGAGGGAATAAGGTCCATGAAAAAGATAGAAGCTATTATCAAGCCTTTTAAATTAGATGAAGTCAGGGATAAATTGGGTGAGATCGGCGTTCAGGGAATGACGGTCAGCGAGGTTAAAGGTTTTGGACGTCAGAAAGGGCACAGTGAACTCTATCGAGGAGCGGAGTATGTGGTAGATTTTCTTCCGAAAATTAAGATGGAGATTGTAGTTCCGGATACCCTGGCCGATAAGGTTGTAGAGGTTATTTTAACGACAGCCAAAACGGGGAAGATCGGGGACGGAAAGATTTTCATTTTACCTGTGGAAGATGCTTTTCGAATTAGAACCGGAGAGCAGGGGGATCACGCTATTTAGGGCAGCAATCCCCAACATGGATAATGTTCTATGGGAGCAACGGTAACTGGTGACTGGTAACCGATGAAAGGAATGTGATGAATTTACAGGTACTTTCCAGTAACCAGAGACCTCTAACGAAAAAGGAGAAAGCGTTACATGATAGCAAGAACACCGAAGGAAGTGATCGATTACGCCAAAAAACAGGGAGTACAGTTCATTGATCTCAAATTTGAAGATCTTCCAGGGCTTTGGCAACATTTTACAATAACCTGGAATGAATTCAACGAGGCTCTTTTTGAAGAAGGAATAGGGTTTGACGGGTCCAGTATTCGTGGGTTTCAGACCATTGACCAGAGTGATATGCTTTTAGTACCGGATCCCAATACGGCCTGGATCGATCCCTTCATGAAACATCCTACTCTAAGTCTTATTTGTAATGTAAAAGACCCTGTGACCGGCGAACGCTATACCAGAGATCCCAGGTATGTAGCTCAAAAAGCTGAGAATTATTTGAAATCTACAGGAATTGCAGATATCTCTTACTTTGGTCCCGAAGCTGAGTTTTTCATTTTCGATGATATTCGATTCGGGCAGACCTACAATCAAGGGTATTATTATATCGATTCCAAGGAAGGATTCTGGAACAGCGGTAAAGAAGAGAATCCAAACCTGGGATATAAACCTCGGTACAAGGAAGGTTACTTCCCGGTCCCTCCCATGGACAGTTTACAGGACATCCGTTCTGAAATCGTAGAGACTCTGGAAAAAATCGGAATTCCTGTAGAAGTCCAACATCATGAAGTAGCTACAGCGGGTCAAGGTGAAATTGATATGAGATTTACCTCTCTGACCGATATGGCCGATCGGCTCATGACGTTCAAATATGTCGTGAAGAATGTGGCCCGGAGGAATGGAAAGACCGCTACTTTCATGCCAAAACCTATCTTCATGGATAATGGATCTGGAATGCATGTTCATCAAAGTCTCTGGAAAGATGGGAAAAATCTGTTCTATCAAAGTGGTGGATATGCGGATATCAGTCAAACCTGTAAATACTACATTGGAGGCCTGCTTAAGCATGCTCATGCTGTTTTAGCTTTTGCTGCACCGACTACCAACTCTTATAGAAGACTGGTTCCAGGCTATGAAGCCCCTGTTAATCTGGCTTACTCCCAGAGAAATAGAAGTGCTTGTGTGCGAATTCCCATGTACTCTAGAAGTGAAAAGGCCAAGAGAATCGAGTTTAGATGTCCGGATCCTTCTTGTAATGCCTATCTGGCCTTCGCGGCAATGCTTATGGCCGGACTAGATGGGATCCAGAACAAAATCGATCCGGGGGATCCTCTGGATAAAGACATCTATGACCTGGAACCTGAGGAGGCAGCCCTGGTGGAGACCGTTCCGGGTAGCCTTGAAGAAGCACTGGATGCCCTGGAAAAGGATCATGATTTCCTTATGAAAGGAGAGGTATTTACAGAGGATGTCTTAGAGACCTGGTTAAGTTACAAAAGACAACATGAAGTGGATGCCATTCGACTTCGTCCACATCCTTACGAATTCGCTCTGTATTTTGATATATAAAAATCATGGATGGCCCGGCATCTGTTGTCGGTTATCCCATCTAACCGACAACAGATGCCGGGGAGTTGACGACGAACCAGGTCAAAAACAGAGGACAAAAACAATAGGGTATAGGCCATGAACAGAGAATAAAGCCCACCGGACCAGCGAATAATGGACAAAGAATACTTAGCTATGCAATGGATATCAAAACCCTTTATGAAAATATCCTTTCGAGCTTAAGGGATGGTATTATTGTTATCGACATTAACAAAAAAATTACCTTATTCAATCAAGCTGCCGAACATTTATTAGATCTTCCTGCTTCCCAGGCCTGCGGAAAAAATTTTGATGATCTGCCGGCCATGGATTCTGAAATACGGCTCCTTATTCGAGATACCCTTCTAACGGGTAAAACTTTCTCCAGTCACAAACGGAGCCTCTTCCTAAAGAATGGAAAAACTCTCTCCCTGGATATTGCTACCTCTCCTCTTTTTAATCAACAGGGGGACATCTATGGTGTAGTTATTGTCCTTAGGGATCTTACCGCGATAAAGGATTTGGAAGAAGAAATCCGACGGAAAGATATCCTGGCTTCCATGGGAAGTGTTGCAGCAGGAATCGCCCATGAGATAAAGAATCCCCTGGGAAGTATTATCGGAGCCTCCCAACTCTTATATGAAGAAGTTAAAAATAACCCGGAACTGGCCGAATATCTTAAAGTTGTTATTAAAGAAGCAGAACGTGTAAATCGCCTCATCGAAGATTTACTGAGCCTGACCAAACCAACCCGGTTGAACTTCAAGAAGGTCAATATCCATGAAATACTTAAAAACATTCTACTTCTAGAAAGTGCTTCCTCCACAAAAATTATTTTTCAGGAAGAGTACGATCCAAGCTTACCGGAAATCCTGGCAGATAGAGAAAAGCTCACCCAGGTTTTTTTAAACCTCATCCATAACGGCATAGAGGCCATGTCTGGACAAGGAATCATTAAACTTGTTACCAGGGTATCTACCGATTGTTATATTTCTAGAACAGGTCCAGAAAAACGATCTCGTCCTATGATCGTCGTGGAAATCCATGATCAAGGGGAAGGGATTCCGGAAGATGCCATAGAAAAGCTTTTTACACCTTTTTATACTACAAAACCTAAAGGAGTTGGATTGGGACTTGCAATTTCTCATAAAATTATCGAAGAACACGAAGGCTTTATTAAAGTAGAAAGTAAAATCGGAAAAGGGAGTATATTTAAAGTATATCTGCCCCTTTCTTGAGGAAGTAGGGGAGTATGGAGGTAGGGGAGTATGCCTGTAATTTCTCCCCTACCTCCATACTCCCCTACTTCCCTATCTCTTTATTTCGTGTTCTTTATACCTGTAGGATGAACTCTTATGAAGATTCTTATCGTCGATGATGACGAAAGTATGCGCTGGGTTATGGCGAAAGCCATAGAAAAGCGTGGCTATGAAGTTTACTCCCTGGACAGTGGGGAGGCAGCCATTGAGTTTCTCCGGACACAACCCTGTTCCATTGTCTTTATGGATATTAAAATGATGGGGATATCCGGTCTGGAGGCTTTGAAAGAGATCAAGAGGAGCTACGAAGGGGTTTATGTCATTATTATGACGGCTCAAAATGATATGAAAAATGCCATCGACGCCATGAAGTTGGGAGCATTTGATTATATCACCAAACCCTTCGATTTAAATGAGATTTACCTCCTGATTGAGAAAATCCAGAGTATCGAATCCCTTAAAGAAGAGGTCACCCATCTTCGTTCTGAACTCAAGCGAAAGTCTGTTCCTGAGAGCCTTGAGAGCATCATTGGAGAGAGCAAGGGCATGCAAGAAGTTTTTAAATTGATCGGTCGTGTAGCCGATAAGGATGTTACGGTACTCATTACCGGTGAAAGTGGAACAGGCAAGGAGCTGGTCGCCAAGGTCTTACATTATAACAGTCGGCGTATTTCGAAACCTTTTGTAGTGATCAATTGTGCCGCCATTCCGGAAACGCTCCTGGAAAGCGAGTTATTTGGCCATGAGAAAGGTGCTTTTACCGACGCAACGGCTTTAAAAATCGGAAAGTTTCAACAGGCAGACGGTGGCACCATTTTTCTAGATGAGATCGGAGATATGGGCCTGGACCTTCAGGCAAAGCTCCTACGGGTTCTTCAGGATGGAGATTTCTACCGGGTTGGCGGAAGTAAAGCCATCAAGGCCAATGTTCGGGTCATTGCAGCCACGAATAAAAACCTGGAGGAAGCGGTCCGAAAGGGGCAATTTCGGGAAGATCTTTATTACCGACTCAATGTCATTAATATCCATTTACCACCCCTTCGGGAGCGGAAAAGCGATATCAAATTGCTCACGGAGTACTTTTTGAATAAAATTTCCGCCGAGTTGGGAATCGAACGAAAACATATCAGTCGTGAGGCCGAAAATCTTCTTATCCAGTACCACTGGCCCGGTAATATTCGGGAGTTGGAAAACGTTCTGAAGCGGGCCATTGTACTGACCAGTACCGATACCATTACCCCTGAGCACTTACCTGCTTCCATCTCTCAACTATCGGAGTCTCCAGAGAAGAAAAAGATTTTCCTTGAAGATATGATCGAGGCGAAACTCCAGTTGTATTCCAGTAAACTGCCTCCCGACGTTGAAGGGGATCTTTACCAGACTGTGATCGAACAGGTAGAAAAATCCCTTATTGAAAAGGTAATTCGAAAAACCAGCGGAAATCAAATTCAAGCCGCCCGCATCCTGGGAATTAATAGAAATACGCTGCGGAAGAAGATCCAGGAACTTGGAGTAGAGCTATAAAGCTCCCATCAGGTCATCTGGGATAGCCGATGAAGAATCCGTTGAAGTTCTTCCATACTGAAAGGCTTGGCCAGACATAGATTTCCAGTTTCCTGGATGAATTTCAAGGTATCGTCGGATAACAGATCTCCGGTAATGAAAATAATCCGTCTGGCAAGCTTTGGGTTTCGTTGCTTTATGTGTTGGTAGAGCTCCTGACCCCCCATTTGGGGCATTTTAATATCGGTGATAAGGAAATCATAGGACTTTGAGTTAAGATTTTCCAAAGCTGTGTCAGCCGTTCTCGAGGTATCGACCATATATCCCAGTTTTTGTAAGATCTCTGAAAGGATCTCCAGGATGATACTTTCATCGTCTACCACCAGAACTCGCTTCTCAGGAAGTATAGGATGAGGTAGCTGATTTCCCCGGGGAGATGCGGGTTCCTGTGATTTCTCTTCTTCAACTTTGACGGGAAGTTCTATAAAAAAGGTGGCCCCTTTCCCCCATTCGCTGGTTGCATAAATTCTTCCTTCATGTTCCTGCATGATCGTATAACTGATACTCAACCCAAGCCCTGTGCCTTTTCCCACGTCTTTGGTTGTGAAAAAGGGATCAAAAATCCGCCTTAAATTTTCCGGCGAAATTCCGGGACCCTCATCGGTTATAGAAACCTGAATGAACGGAGGAGTCGGATGAAGAAGCTTTTCTCCTGGATTTAGCACAAAAGTTTTGAGCAAGGGGGATTCTTGAACGGATTCTATCAATTTGGATTGAATAATCAATCGTCCCTGGCGATGGGCTTCTTGCATAGCCTGCTCGGCGTTCAGGATAATATTTAAAAATACTTGTTGGAGTTGATGAAAATCGGCCATGGTTTTAGGAAGGTTTGGTTGAAGGTTTTTAATAACTTCAATATTACTGACACGTAAGTAATAAGATCGTAGCTCTAAAACTCCCTCTATGACCTGGTTAACATCAATGAAGCGCTTTTCAGGTTTATGCTTCCTTGCAATGGTAAGCAGGTTTTGTATAGTCCTTTTGGCCCGGTCGGTTGCCTGATCCATTTTCTTTAAGATTTCCACGGTATCTTGGTCTGAGGCCAGATTCATCATCAGTAACTCGGTAAACATTTTTATAACAGCCAGAGGATTATTTATTTCATGGGCAACCCCTGAGAGCATTTGACCGAGAGATCCCATCTTTTCCGACTGAATCAACTGGTTTTGAGTTATTTTGAGTTGTTCCAGGGTCTCCTCCAGTTGGCGATTTTTTTTCTGGAGTTCTTCGGTCCTTTCCTGAACCAGCATCTCCAGGTTTTCGGTATGGGATTGAACCCTCTCGGCCAACGTATTCAGGACAAGGGCCAGCCTCTCAATTTCATCTCCCGTAGAAATTTTCAACCTGTGGGAATATTCTCCCCTCGCAATGATTTCAGACTCTCTAGATAAAACTTGTAAAGGATTGACAACAAAGCGATTGGTAATCCCTATCATTAATAAACCCGTTACAACAACGGTGATTCCTACTACGATAAGAGGTTTAAAGCGTAGGTTAGAAATAGGTTGTAGAATCCATTCTTCCGGGATATTAAGAGTAAGGATCCATCCTGTTAGCAAACTGGAAGAGCAGATAAGCATTTGTTCCCCATAAGATTTCCATCCCTTCCCGGAATCCTTCAAAAGGGCTAGAAGATCGGCTTCTATCTTCTGACCCTCCTGTTCAGGATTGGGATGGGCCAGGATAACCCCTTGATTACTTACAATATAGCTTGTTCCATAATGGGAGGTCAGCTCTTTCAATTGCCGATAGAGAATATCGGGAGTTGTGGTAACCATCAAGACTCCGCGGAGCTCTTTTTGAACCCGGTGAGGAACTGCCAGAACTATCAATTTTTTTTCGATGATCCGCTCTTTCTCCCCTACCTGGTTCAGAGCATATTCTTTCAAGTAGAGTTTCACAAATTGGGGATTTGAAATATAATTGTTTCCCTTTTTAGCTTCCTGAAACCAGATCTCTTGAGACCGGTCAAGTTTTTCTAAATGGACTTCTTGAAAATCTTGATCGTTGGATCCTCCCGCATAAACATGTTGGCGAACCATCCCGTCCAGTCCCACATACTCCTCTGAAGGATATAACCCGAAATCCAGGATTTTTTTCCCCCCTAACTCCCCTAATCCCACACTAAAGTTAACTAAATCTCCTACAGAGGGAAAAGGATCCAATTTGAGTCCGTTCCATCTTTGGAAATGATAAACCTCCAGGTCAAAGGTGTGTTTTTCCATTCCCAAACGAGAAAATGTAGCCAGGGCGGAGCTTTCACTTAAAAACTGAACCGCACTGAGTCGATCCAGAAGGTGCGTGTCGATATCCCGTTGAAAATCCTGAATCATCTGGTTGAGTCGCTGATAAGTTGTTTCTTGTAGAACCCGGCTGCTATCTTTAAAGGAAATAAACCCGAGAATAATTAAAGGAATGGTGGATAACAAAAGGGGAAAAACCAGAAACTTAAAACGAATGGTTTTCATTTATTTTCTGCGATATCCACCCGCAAGTAAAAGCTTGTCAAGGCTCCTTTGGGCCTTCATTGCCGCCTCAGCGGAAGGTTTCCCTTGTACAGTTACCTCTAAAACCAGTTCCGAGATAATGTTGGAGGTAAGAACTTCCAAAAGAAATGGTTTTCGCAAATCTTCCCAATGAGTAACTAAGAGAGGCCGCGCCAGATTATTTTCAAAATAAGTTTGCTGAGCCATCAGCCATTCATGCCATTTCTTAATGACCGGATTGGCCAGATATTTTGGGTGGTTTCGAAGAGATTTCGTAATAGGAAGAAAATGAATCGGCATGGACAGAATATATTTAAGGTAATTTTCATCCCGATAAAAAAACTTGAGAAATTCTGCAGCCTCTTCCGGATGCCGGGCTTCTTTAAAAATCATCCACGGTTCGGCATTCATCTGGGAAACAGGATAGGTTCCCAGAGGTCCGATCGGTTTGGTAAGAACTCCAAAGTGTTCCGGGTCGGCTATTTCCTTGGGAGCATATCGCTCGATATATCCGACTCCTTGCCCATAACCCGTATAAATCATGGCTACTTTTCCACGGGCAAGGGCCACAAAGGTATCTAAATATCCATATCGAATCCAATCGGGAGGGAGATAAGGTACGAGTTTCCTGTAAAACTCCAGAAGCTCTAAGATTGGTTTCTCGGTTAATAAGGGATTTCCTTTGGAATCCAAGAGATCAGCATTATTAGATTGGCGGAGTTCATCGAAAACACCGGTAATAAAAAAAGAGGTTCCCGGAAGGCCTAACCCATAACGGTCTACCCGACCATCTCCATCAAGATCTTCCGTTAAGATCCCGGCAATCTGTAGAAAATCCTCCCAGGTTTTGGGGGGGGTGAGTTGTTTTTGTTTGAATAAATCTTTTCGATAAATAAGAAGAGAAGTTCCGGCCGCATGGACAATGCCATAGTAGTGGTTATCAAAGTAACCGATCTTCTTCACCACTTCCCAGATATTGTCCTCTCCGATAGAAGCAACGATATCGTCCAGAGGGCGAAGAAGTTTTTTCGCATAAAAAAACGCACAGGTAATAGGCTGGCCATGGGTTATATCCGGGACCTTACCGGAACCGAGGGCGGTTACAAGATTATTCTCCAGCGTATCCCAGGAGATACCTACCTGCTGGATCTGAATATCCGGGTGGATGGTCTCAAAATCCTGAATAATTTCCCCCATGGCTTTAAGGAATTCAGGCTCTGTTTCTGTATGCCAGAGTACGACGACCTTTTTATCTTTGCCTTCCACCGGGTTTACCTGGGTAAAGGTCAAAATCCAACCACAGAGGAGGGTACCTATATACCATATGAAGGTCCAATCCATGGCCATTCTTCCTGATCCTTTCCCCTTCTTCAAAAGTAAGTTAAATAAGTCTTCCACCTCCTTGGTTATTTCTTATACTGTGCCAGTTTATCCAGGAATTCCTTCTTTTGAAGCACTGCCTTATTAACCACATGATCGGGTATCTCACCTCGAGAGGCTTTGACAATGCCCATACAGTCCATACGTCCTATATCCCGGAAAGCTTCATGGGTCCATCCAATACAGTGGGCGGTTACAATGACGTTGTCCAGTTTGAGTAGAGGATCATCGGGATCTACAGGTTCTTGCTCAAAGACATCTATTCCGGCCCCGGCTATCCATCCCTCGGTGAGGGCTCTGGTCAGGGCTTTTTGATCTACGATGCCTCCCCGTGCCGTATTAACAAAATAGGCCGTCTTTTTCATCAGGCGGAATTGACGCTCTCCTATCATTCTGGCAGTTTCTTTGGTTAGAGGGCAATTGACCGTTACAAAATCTGATTCCCGAAAGATAGTGTCTAAATCGTTTACCAACTCAACCCCTAAGGCTTCAGCTTTTTCTCTGGTTACATAAGGATCGTAGGCAAGGAATCTCCCAAATCCAAAGGGTTTAGCCAGACGAAACATCTCACTTCCAATGTTTCCTATTCCGACCGATCCCAGCGTTCTTCCAATAAATTCTATTCCCATATGGAAAATTTTATCCTTCCAACGCCCAGATCGAATCAATCGATCTTTAATCAACATCTTTCGGGAAAGGGCCAATAAAAAGGCCATAATCCCCCCGGCCATAGGTCTTTCCACCGCTCCAGGGGTTGTAAATATAGCCACATTGTGGTCGGTGCAGGCATCTAAATCCACAGATTCGTAACCGACTCCAAATCGCGCAATGACCACCAGTCGATCGGCTCCCTTTAAGGTATTCCGGGTCACCCGAGGGGCCAATACAATAATTCCATCTAATCCCCGAATCTGATCCGGTTGAATCTCGGGAAAATGTTCTTTAAAAAAAGTGTATTCGATATGGGGTTGCTCATCCAATAGGCTCAAACCGATATCTTCAAAAACTAACCTCCCGTCGTCTGTAAGAAAATCCCGGGTAAGACCCACTCTAAATTTATCTTTCATCGTTCAATATCCGGATAACTCCGCTGGCAGTAAGTTAGGGGAAGACCTAATTTAGTGCCATCGGAATGCTCTATGAACCAAAGAGTTAATAAACTATGCGGTCATTTTATACCGAAACCCTGAGAAGTCAATGATAATTTTTCTTGATCGAAAACAGCTTTTACGATAAGCTAAAAGTTATGATCCAACTCACCATTTTCTTTAAAGATACCCATCGATTCCATACCCCTTCCCTGGAAGAAGTTAAAGATTTCCTTTCCAAGAAGGATGTGATCCTCTGGGGGCGATGGATCCAACCTTCTGAAGAAGAACTTTGTCAATTGGAAGAAATTTTCCATTTTCATCCCTTAACCCTGGAGGATTGCCGTCACCAGAATCAGCGGGCAAAACTGGATCAGTATGAAGGATATATTTTCCTGGTTTTATTCGCCATTAAATTCAGAAAGAATCGTCTTAGAATCAAAGAGCTCCATCTGTTCCTCGGGGAAAATTATCTTATCTCGGTGGAATCTCAAATTATTCCGGCCCTTTCCAGGCTCTGGGAGAAGCCCCTTTATGCTGCAGAAATCCTTAAGAAAGGAGTCGATTTTCTTTTTTATACCCTTGCTGATCAGGTGATCGACCAGCTCTTTCCGGTTCTGGAACAACTGGATGAGATGATCGATAAACTGGAACGGAAGGCGACCCTGGTTCCCAATAAAACCTTTCTGGATCAGATCTTTCAGGTCCGACGAAAACTGGTATTCCTCAGAAAAGCCGTAGGACCTATGCGGGATGTATTTAATAAAATTCTTAATCGAGGAATACCTCAAATTCAAGAAGATCATCTTGTATATTTTCGGGACATTTATGACCACACGGTAAGGATTTATGAATTTCTCGAGATGCAGCGAGATCTCCTTTCGGCCACCCTGGATGCCTATCTTTCTTCAGTTTCTAATAACCTTAATGAAGTCATGAAGCGCCTGACGGTTGTTTCTACCATTTTCCTTCCTTTAAATTTTATAGCCGGGGTGTTTGGAATGAATTTTGAAGGTCTCCCCATAAAAAGTAATCTGGTTTTCAGTTTAACCCTGGTTTCCTTTATCGTAGTGCCTGTAGGGATGTTCTTATGGATGAAATGGAAACATTGGATGTGAAGGAAAGGGCGAGACCCGGGTCACAGGAAAGGTAGTTCCTGGGATCTTGCCTCGACCAAGATACACCTTGACAAGAAGGGACTTTAGACTTTAAGTTTAAGATGGAATACTTTGAATTTTTATTCTCGGCCGCAAGCACTGCGCGTCATCCCTATCAGGGGATGGCGTAGGCGTAGAGTGACCCCATTTTCACAAAAAGGAGTGTTAAAATCGATTATGGCTAATAAGGTCCAACTTGATGAAGTGACCGTACGGTTTGCCGGGGATTCCGGTGATGGGATGCAACTGACGGGAATGCAATTTACAGACACGACTGCTCTCATGGGAAATGATTTGAGCACATTACCGGATTTTCCTGCGGAGATTCGAGCCCCTGCCGGAACCCTATATGGCGTCAGTGGTTTTCAACTCCACTTTAGTAGCTTTGATATCCACACACCGGGAGATTCACCGGATGTATTAGTAGCCATGAATCCGGCAGCTTTAAAGGTCAATTTAGATGAACTTAAGCCCGGTGGGATGATTATTGTGAATAGTGATGATTTCGATGAGAAAAACTTAAAGCTTGCCAATTATAAGTCTAATCCCCTGGAAGATGGTTCCCTGGCCGGTTACGAAGTCCATGCTTTACCCCTTTCCAAGATGACGCTGGAAGCCTTGAAGGATTTGGGTTTACCGGTTAAGGATGCCGAACGTTGTAAGAATTTCTTTGCCTTAGGACTTTTATACTGGATATACAACCGAAAGATGGAGCCGACTATAGAATGGCTCAAAACCAAGTTTGCCAAAAAACCATTGATTTTAGAAGCTAATTTACGGGCTTTAAAGGCCGGTTACCATTTTGGGGAAACCACCGAAGTTTTTACAACCCGATATGAAGTAAAACCTGCCAAGCTAAAACCTGGTAAATATCGGAATATTTCGGGAAATGAAGCGACCGCTTTAGGACTGGTAGCTGCTTCCAAAAAGAGTGGACTGCCTTTGTTTCTGGGAAGTTATCCCATTACTCCGGCCAGTACGATTCTTCATCAGCTTGCCGGTTATAAAAATTATGGAGTCCGAACATTCCAGGCGGAGGATGAAATTGCAGGTATTTGTGCAGCAATTGGAGCTTCATTTGCCGGTGCACTGGGCGTTACCAGTACAAGTGGCCCTGGCGTGGCCCTCAAAACAGAGGCTATTGGTCTGGCCGTTATGGTCGAATTGCCCCTTGTGATCTGCGATATTCAACGAGGAGGTCCCAGTACAGGTCTTCCCACAAAAACAGAACAGGCCGATCTGCTTCAAGCTTTGTATGGACGTAACAGTGAAGCCCCGGTACCTGTCTTAGCTGCAGCAACCCCAGGAGACTGCTTCTATACCGTCTATGAGGCCTGTCGCATCGCCTTGAAGTACATGACTCCGGTTTTCTTCCTGTCAGATGGTTACCTGGCTAACGGTGCAGAACCCTGGTTAATTCCCAATTCGAAAGACCTGCCTGAAATTAAAGTCAGGTTTCGTACCGATCCAAACGGCTTTTATCCTTACCTGCGGGATGAGAATACCCTGGCAAGACCCTGGGCTATTCCTGGGACCCCTGGATTGGAACATCGAATCGGAGGACTTGAAAAGCAGCACATTACAGGAAACGTAAACTATGAACCTGAGAACCATGAGCTGATGGTTAAACTCCGTGCGGAGAAGGTAGCCCGTATCGCCCAGGAAATTCCTCCTACCCGGATCTATGGACAACCGGAAGGAGATTTGTTGGTGGTAGGCTGGGGGAGTACCTTTGGCTCTATTCTCACAGCCGTTGAACGATGCCAGGCAGAAGGACTGTTGGTTTCCAATGTTCATTTAAGATATCTTAATCCACTTCCCCCGGATCTGGGAAATATCCTCAAGCGTTTCAATAAAGTCCTTCTTCCTGAAATGAATCTGGGTCAGTTGGCCAAGGTGCTGCGGGCAGAATACCTCGTCCCGATTATTTCCTTTAGCAAAGTCCAGGGCTTGCCTTTTACCCCGGGAGAAATTGAGAAAAAGATCAAAGAACTCCTTAAAGGATGACTGAAAAGATTCAACCACCAAGATACAAAGACCCAAAGGAAAGTCCAAAATCCTCTTTACCTCAGACCCTCGCTCCTACAGTTTCCACGGGTTCGACAGGCTTACTCCGGAGAGAAGGAACGGGGGAGGGTGATGGTTAAGTCTTAGTATCTTCGTGGTTAAAAATTACATTTCTATGAGTACTGTCAAAACAACCGATAACGGAAATCCACCTCCCTTAACCAAAAAAGATTTTGAATCGGATCAGGATGTACGTTGGTGCCCGGGTTGTGGGGATTATTCCATTTTAGCGCAGGTTCAAAGAGTCCTGCCGGAATTGGGTATCAAACGGGAAAATTATGTTTTTGTCGCCGGAATAGGCTGTTCCAGTCGATTCCCCTACTACATGAATACATATGGTTTTCATGGAATCCATGGCCGGGCTCCCGCCATTGCTACAGGTGTAAAATGTATTAACCAGGATCTATCGGTATGGATCGCTACCGGGGATGGTGATGGATTGAGTATCGGAGGAAATCACCTTATTCATATCCTACGTCGCAACGTAGATGTCAAGATCCTGTTGTTCAACAATAAAATTTATGGATTAACCAAGGGTCAGTATTCTCCAACCTCGGAATACGGAAAGAAGACATACTCTACACCCTTCGGTTCCATCGACCATCCTTTCAATCCTATCTCGGTAGCTTTAGGGGCTGAAGGAACTTTTGTGGCCCGTACCATAGATCGAGACCCCAAGCATCTTCAAGAAATGATACGGCGTGCGGCCCGTCATAAGGGGACTGCTTTCATAGAAATCTATCAGAACTGTAATATCTTTAACGATGGAGCCTTTTCCCATCTGACCGAAAAGGATGTAAAGGATGATAATGTCCTTTACCTGGAACATGGAAAGCCCCTGGTATTTGGAAAAAACCGGGATAAGGGGATTAAGCTGGAAGGCTTAAAACCCCGGGTGGTCTCTTTAAAAGACGGTTATGCCTTAGATGACCTTTTAGTTCATGATGAAACGGCCCAGGAACCTACACTGGCTTATATTTTGAGCCATCTGCCGGATCATCCCGGATTCCCAACACCGGTTGGGGTATTCCGTTGTGTACAGCGTCCGACTTACGATATGGAGATGACAGAACAGATCCTGAACGCTAAAAAACAGCTTGGAGAAGGAGACCTGGACGCCCTTCTTACCGGTGGAAATACCTGGGTAATTCCAGAATAAAGTGAGGTAGGAGTCCAGGAGTATGGGAGAACTCCCATACTCCGACCTTCCTATACGCTGTGATTATGGATCGTGAGATTATCGATGACGAAATCAGGCAAATGTATGAAGAATCTGGAAGTACCCCTAAGGTCCTCGATGAAAGCACGATCAAAGTCCCTATCCGAAATCTCCCTCTGCACAAACCCATCCTCCTGGAAGAGGGGAGTTCTGTTGCCCAGGCCCTGGATTTGATGAAGAAAAACCGGATTGGGTGTATGCTGGTGGTAAGAAATGGGAAATTGACCGGCATCTTCACAGAACGGGATGTACTGATGAAAATTGTTGGAACCCCTCTAGACCTGTCCACCACTCCCATCGAGACGTTGATGACCCGAAACCCGGATTGTCTCCAGCCGGATGATATGATTGCCTTCGCATTGAATCGTATGCATATCGGGGGATTCCGCCATATCCCTCTGGTAGATGAGGCCCATAAGCCTGTTGGGATTGTCTCAGTAAAGGATATCGTCGATTACCTGGTAGATCATTTCTCTGAAGAAGTTTTAAATCTACCCCCTAACCCTATACGGATCACTACGGAACGGGAAGGAGCTTAAAGCCCGGCCTTATAAAAGATCTTTTCCCTACGAAACGGGGAATAAGGACCCGGCCTCCAGACCTTTAAGTTCAAGTTTAGACCTGGGAAGCGAAGTCAGGAAATACTCCTTTCCTCTATGTTGGCGTCGACCAGGGGTAAAAACTAACTTTTTTCGGCTCCAATACTTAAAAAGGCCAGAAGACCCAGTAAATAAATAACTCCGGCCAGAATTAATACCACTTTAAATCCGAAGACAAGAGCCAAAATGACACACAGCACAGAACCGATGACGGTAGCATAACCGTTAATCCCCCAAACCCAGGGAATCAATTTAGGAGCTATATGGTCTACCATCCTAATTCCCAGCGGGAAAGGCATCCCCAATAAAAGTCCCAGTGGCATGATCACAGCAATAGAGATTAAAATCCTTATGGCCAGAGGCTGCCCCAGAAAGGTTTCAAAGAGGGTTACGGTAAACATTAATTGAACAATAAGCTGAAGGGTAATGCCGAGGATAATGAAAGTTAAGGCCCTGGGAATATGGGTCACAAACCTGCCAGAAAGATAACTCCCTATACCTGCCGAAACAAGGATGGAGAATAGAACAGCGGTTATGGAGTGAGCCGGATAACCAATAAACAGGGTAAATTTTTGTATCAGGCTGATTTCTATCAGAATAAAACCGAGACCCAGGGAAAAGAAGTAGATGAGAAATTTTCCTTTGTCCCGGGTTCTGAGTCCTGCTCGATTGAATAAATAAAGGGGCAGGATAATAAAAAGGACCGATAAAATAGCGGCTTCGGCCAGGATAATCAAAAGCACGGTATCCGACTCGATACGCCCTCCCCCCACCAGGACTTCTAAAGGCTCGGGTAATTGATCCGATAGCTTAAAAGAGGCAAACCTTTTGAAATGGTTGAAAAAAGGTCGATCGTCTGTAGCTGGAGAAAGATTAAAACCCACATCTAAGTAGTCTTTCCAGCCGTTCTCCCTGGATATGATGTGGTAATAAAGATTATCATCCTGTTTCATGGAAGGATCATACAGCATTTTGTAATTGGGAAAACCCTCCACATACTTCTGAAACTTTTCAATCTCTTCCGGGGTAATAGGGCTTTTCTTCAAACAAAATCCTTCCCGAATAGGAGACCCTTCCGAGATAATTACCATATAATCTTGTGGATTTGTAATACCCCTTTCTCGAAGGGTTTGGGCAGCCACCGAGGCCAGGCGTATGGCACCCTGACGACGGATGTAAAGGTAACCATCCTCCTTGAGGTGATCCAGGTAAGCATGAAAGGCTTCTACCGTCAGTAAATAGCTTTCCGAAAGATTAAGAGCCCCTGAAGCAATGGCAATGGGGGAGGCATTATTAATCTGTTGAATAATATCGAACTTTTCCCTGCTTCGACTTATGTAGCTTCTCCCTTCATCATTGATAAGCTTTACATTGGGTCGGCCATAAATATTCCCTATGAAGGCTTTGTACTCGTTCTGAACAATATCTGTAATGATGGGATCTAATTCCACACCGATTATGGAGTTAGATCCGTAGGAAAGGGCCTCTAGCACTTCTGCACCGCCTGCCGGACCTACAATAAGGATATCAAAGTTCTTCTTGAGCCGATAAACTACAGGCGCCAATGCAGAGGGAGACGGTAGGGGGGCACCTTCACGATAAGGAACCATATAAGCGGTGTTCGTACCTCCATTAATCCATATAATCTTGTAAGGGAACATATCGGCCACATCTACACGAGATACCGCACTCCAGCGTGTGAATTCGACTTTACCTGTCTTTACATCGAAATTAAAGGTTCGTTTGATCTCATGGACCTGAATCTCGAAATATTTATCTGCATAGGGAAGGAGAAAGGCACCGGCAACTAAAAAAAGACAGCTCAGGAAAATGAACTTTTTATGGGTATAAAAACTAAAAAAAATGGCGCCGGCAAAGCCCATCAGGGCAGAGAAAATGACCGTTCCAGATCCTCCCAGTTTAGAAATCAATAACACCATAATAAAGCATCCGATCCCGGCTCCCAATAAATCATAGAAGTACAAGGTATTTACCTGCTTCGGCAGATGGGAGAGAAGCAGGGCTATGATCATTCCCGAGAAGAAGAAGGGAGTTCCCAGGGCCAAATAATAAACGGTCAAATAAAAGAGTTGAATAGGCTCTTGAGAAATAGCACTAAATCTTAAAGGTACATCCACTACGACTTTGAGGGTTATCAGGGTACCGACTCCAAAGGCTAAAGATAAAAAGGTTAAAAATTTATCTAAAGTATAGGTATGAATGCGTCGCGATATGGAGAGCACAACCCCACTGAACCCGAAGCCAAACAGTGCGGTACTGATAATCAGAAAAGCAAATTGATTGAAAAAAATAACCGCAAAGATACGGGTCATGGTAATTTCCAACAGGAGAGTGGCTGCGGAGATAATGAGGATTCCCAGATAGTAGGTATATCCTTTGCCGGTGAGGGTTTTCTGGAGTTTTCGGAAAGGAAAGTAAACAAGGATCTGCCGGAGAATCCATAACCCGGTAATAATTAAAAGGGGTTTTTCATAATTGGTCAGGCTGAATTTAAATCCTACAAATTTAAAAGAGATAGGACCTATAAAATGACGAACCAACAGGCCTGAAAATTCTAAAATGATGAGAGCATTAATAAGCTTTAAAAAAGCCTTATGAGAAAGCAACTTCATGTCTTACTCCTTATAACCTAACCGATTGGCTTTCTAACCCGGTCCCACACCTGGTATCTGTCATGCAGAAAGTATTATCGAAGAAATCCTCTGTCAACAGAAAAAGAAATTCCCCATGAAATTTTCTCTGTTTCTTCTGACCCGAATAGTTTAAGCACTTTGATTTTCAATAACTTAAAAAAGTCAGGATATTTAAGTTTTAGAATCCCCATCAAAATTTTATAGAAAGAGAAGATCCAACCCACGGATAATTCTTGACTTCTTTTAGAGCATTGACTAAATTACTCTCATGTTAAAGGAATCCTGTTAAATAAAAGGAAATAGGCGGATTAAGTTAGACAATGTTTTTAGGATGGGAACTTGGAAAGGGGTTGACTTATGCAGCAAAAACGCATTTGCGCAGTTATTCTGGCCCGAAATGAAGAGAAAACCATCGGGGAAATCATCCGAAATACCAAACCGCTTGTTGACGAAGTGGTGGTGGTCGATGGGCATTCCACCGATAACACCCGAGTCATTGCCGAAAGGGAAGGAGCGCGGGTTCTCCTGGACCATGGTAAAGGAAAAGGGGATGGGATCCGCACGGCCATTCAACAAGTTGATAGTGATATTCTGGTTTTTCTAGATGCCGATGGGTCCCATGATCCCAATGATATTCCCCGGCTGGTCCAACCTATCTTAGACGATGAGGCCGATTTGGTCGTGGGTTCCCGGGGACGAGGAGGAAGCGATGAATTACACGGGGATATTCAGAAACTTCTCCGAATGGTTGGAGCCGATCTCATTTTAATAGCCATCAATTACCGGTGGAATGTCCGCTTAACGGATAGCCAGAATGGATTTCGAGCTATCCGAACCGAAGTGGCCAGGGCCTTGAATCTTAAGGAAAACATTACTACCATTGAGCAGGAAATGACCATGAAATGTCTGAAAAAAGGGTACCGGGTCGGTGAGGTTCCCACCCATGAATATGCAAGACGTTATGGAAAATCGGTTATTGTGTTGAGAAAAGTATGGTATCGATACATCTGGAGTTTGATCAAAAATATTTTTTAACTTCTCAGCGATAAAGACCTGAAGGTAGGAAGATCAAGGGCGGTAAAAGTAGCCAGGATGAAAAAATAGTGCTTTTCTCCATCTTCTAGGATTAGTCTTCCGAGATTTCAGTGCCTTTGTAGCTGATAAGTTATAAAGAGACATTTAACATCGTGTTATCACCTTATCTAGCCCTTGCAAAAAATATCTTGGTATCCAACCTAAAGAGATTAGACTTTCCCTATAAGCTCACCTATGCTCTGACATATTGGTGTAATTATCGTTGTAAGACCTGCAATATCTGGCAAAAGAAGCCTGTAAATGAGCTTTCGTTAAAAGAAATTCAGCAGTTCTTTCGTAACTCCAACCAATTTTCATGGGTAGATCTAACCGGCGGAGAGGTGTTTCTGAGGAAGGATTTTCTGGGTATTGTGGAAGCAGTTTTATCCAACTGTCAGAACTTACTCTTATTGCACTTTCCAACAAACGGTTACTTAACGGATAAAATTGTCTCGTCGGTGGAAAAGATCATGGGCTGGAAACCTCCAAAGCTGATCATTACCGTCAGTATGGATGGAGATGAAACGGTTAATGATGAAGTTCGGGGAATCAAAGGAGGTTGGAAGCGCCAGATAGAAACCTTTAAGCAACTTCATGGGATTCCAGGAGTCAAGACGGTTTTAGGGATGACCTTATCCGCCTACAACGCCGATCAGATTGAAGTAGCCTTTCAGGCGGCGAAGCGAGAGTGTGACTGGCTTACCTATGAGGATTTTCACGTTAATATCGCCCATGTATCTGGACACTATTATAGTAATGAGGATCAAGATCCCTATCAGGGAAATCAGGAAAAATTGATTACAGAAGTTAAAAAATACCTACGGCATCGAGGTATGCCGACTAACCCGGTTTCCTTTTTAGAGAGGGAATATTTAAAGCGGGTAGAAAGCTACCTTCAAACCGGAAAAACTCCGATTCGGTGCCATTCTTTAAAATCCTCTTGCTTTCTGGATCCCTTTGGTAAAGTCTATCCCTGCGGGATGTATAGTCGCGTGGTAGGGGATATTCGAGAGAACGGGTATGATCTATCGCGAATCTGGAATTCTGAGAAGTGTCAAAAACTCCAGAAGGAAATCTGGGAGTATAAATGTCCCCAGTGTTGGACCCCCTGCGAAGCTTATCAAAGCATTTTAGGCTCTTTATTCCGAAGGGAATGATCAGGATAGGCCTATTTCTTTTCACTCTCCCACTGAACTAAGAGTTGGCTGAGTAATTTCTGCACGCTGCTTAGCCTGAGAATATCTCGACAGTATTTTAAATCAATGGGATTAAAAGTACGTGATCGGGTAAGATCATCTACCAACAGATAAATTTCATATTCTCTAGAACGACCTACATAGATGCAACAATCGGCTCCACACTGTGGAATCTCACAGGCTACATAAAAATTAGAGTTTAAATCCTTGGGTTCCAACAAGTATCGATAAAGTGCATCCAGCTTGGGCGAAAGGTTAGAGGAACCTAAATCTATTTCTACCTGATCATACCGCTTTGACGGCTGGGAAATACGATAGTCTCCGATAAACTGGCACAACTTCCTGTTTTCCCTGGAAAAGCAGAACAACCCGGCCCGATCCGTCATTAAAATATACTTGAGTTTTCCCAATACATATTTTAACTTCCGCCGTATTGGAAGGGAACGCAGGGTTTTAACCAGGGCTTCCTCTACCAATCGTCGAATGTTTTCGTCGAGAGCTTTCTTCTGTGGAAATAATACATGCCCGGTGAAGGTATAAGTTCCATTTTCCCGGCTATACTGAATAAAAGTTTTCTGGAGATAAACACTGTCATAATCTTGAAGGGCTACCCGTAGATCATTGATAATGGCCAGTAGCGGTGCACGAGGTCCCAGATATTGACGAATAGCTTCCTTACTGATGGCTTTTCCACGGTTTCGAACCAGCATCCGCAGAACGGCAATTGCCATATATAGCCGGTTCCCTCTACCCGGAAGAATATCCCGATCTTTATGTCGAAAAGTCCGGGTCAAGAAATCAAAATGATATTCGTCGGAAATGGAAAGAGCCCGACTTTGCTCCACCAGCCGTGTTAAGCGATAGTGCAATTCCTCTAAATCCGAAGGGCCTCCCCGAAGAAACATAAAATCAAAGATGGAATTCTCCAGGAAAGGCGGGAAATCGGACTGAGGAGGTTTCTGGGATAAAATCAAAAGAACCGGAAGACCCAGAACCTCCAAATCTTCATGCAGATCGATCTGATCTTTGATTACTACCAAATAAACCTCTTTCATCTGCTCATTGAAACTGAGTAAGGTCAACCTATCCGAGACCACCGTAATCGGATAACCTGTTTGTTGTAACCAGGATATCAGCGGATCTTCTTTCTCCATTCCATAACAGGCAATCTTTACATACCTTAAGAGAGTCTGGTCCATATCTATAGTCCTGCTCCCCTATTTCCTCCCCACCTTTTCAGGGAGAATTTCAAAATTTGGAAAGACCGATTCCCTCCTAATCTATTAAAAATAAAAGCTATTAAAGCAAAATTTAAAAATTAAATAGAGGAGAATTTCAGGGAAAATTTATTTTTTGTTGACATTTTTAACAGGATCTTTTTATACTTTCAGGTAAAATTTCAAAGCTTAAAAAAGGCTGATTTTTTAAGCCTTCAAAAATAAGATAGTTAAGGGGAAGACAGGAGAATTAAACAAAAGAATTCCAGGTAAAATTCTTTTTCTGCCCCTTCTATTCCCCTGCCTCCCTCCTTTACTAACTACTTAGTTTTAATGTTTTCATCGTAGAAGTAAATGTCAAGATGAGACCTTATCCAAACGAAAAACTCAAGTTAATTAAAACCTTGGGTGTCAGGCTATGGGATAACATCCCATAACCGACTAAAGGAGAAAAGAGTATGCCCCACATCACATTGGTCCGTCCACCTACTCTGGTGTCCTACTATGCCAGTACACGATCCTTAACTCCCCCCCTGGGCTTAGCCTATGTGGCTTCCAGTTTGAAGAGAGCCGGCCACAGCGTCACCATCGTAGACGCAGTGGGAGAAGCTCCCCACAAAGTCATGCGACTCTTCAACGGAAAAATGCTGGTAACCGGCCTGTCCATACCGGAAATCCTCCAACGCATCCCT
>DATMBG010000045.1 GCA_035559535.1 Candidatus Limnocylindrales bacterium | reverse complement strand
CGTGGGATATGCCTTTGGTGTTCAGGAAGAGCAGGATCAGGGTTAGGAGGGTGAGGGAGATAAGGGGTTGGGAGAGATGGAGGTAGAGGAGTCGTTTAAGTTTTGCTGGGGTTTGAACTTGAATTTTCATAATTTGAATTCCTTTGGTTTAAGAGGGAAACACATGGGTTCTAAATTGACGCAGTATTTGTTTCAGGGTAAAGTACATGCTGGATCCCTGTTTAAGATAGGTGCGCCAGGGACGAAGATGTCGAAAATACCACATTTCGATTCGAGGCAAGTCATACAGGTCTGAGGTACGACGGACACGATCCAGTTGAGTTCCTACGGCCAGAAGGTATTCTTTACGAATTTCTGATTTTACAAAGGCATTGATTTTTCCATACGGTGGAGCAAAGCTGATAACAGGGTGACCAGTATGCTCTTCTATTCTACGTTTAGACTCTACGATCTCCTGGCGTGCGATTTTTGGGGCCAGGGTTGTAAGATCCGTATGGTGGATTCCATGGGCTCCAAAATTCACTCCCAGGTCCGCCAGTTCTTGAATGGTTTTCCAATCCATGAGGGATCTCGGTGAATATCCAGATCTGTTGGATTCCCAATCATCAACGCCTCCGATTTTACCGGCAGGTAAAAAGACCGTTGCCGTCCATCCGCGGGCTTGAAGTTCGGGGAAAGCGGTCGTGGCAAAGTCCTTGAAGCCGTCATCAAAGGTGATGACCACAGAGCGTCCGGTAAGTTCTCGTTCCCCTCCCTTCCAGGCGACAAAGTCGGACAAAGAAATGACCTGATAACCGCAATCTGAAAGCACCTCCAACTGCTCCTTAAAGATATGAGGGGAAATACAGGTAGGTCCAGATCCTTCTGAGATGGAGTGGTACATCAGGATATTAAGTTCGTGCTCTTTCATTACTTTCCCAGGGTATATATCCAAATTTTTTAAGGGCGGCCTTTTGGAGGAAATCAAAATAAAGTTCCAGATGGGCCTCCTTAGACCACCATCGTATAAATGCCTGATACCCTTTTTCGCCCAGCTCACAACGTAACGCTGGGGAGCTGGCTATACGGTACAGGACCGTGAGCAACTCCTCATCGGTGCGATAGACGAAGCCACCTCCGCTATCGTGAACCACTTCCGGTAAGGCACCCAGGTCCCTAACGATGACAGGGGTTTTCCGGGCGAAGGCTTCAATAATGATGATTCCAAAGGTTTCATAGGTGATGGATGGAACAATACAGGCCAGGGCATGGACATAGAGTTCTCCCAGCTTACGTTGAGGTAACGCTCCCAGGAATTTGATACGGGGGTTGGAAGCCGCTTGCGCCCGTAATGGGGTTTCATAACTGCCTGTACCTGCAATGAGTAAGTCGAAATCCTCTACCTTCTTCCAGAGCTCGATCAAGGTTTGAAGTCCTTTAATGATTTCCAGTCTTCCCACGAAGAGGAAGTAAGGTTTTTCCTGGGGGCGGGGGCCCGGATTTTTCCAGTCTTGATCAACCCGGTCGATAAAATAGGGGAGATGGGCTACCGGTTTGGGGAAGCCACGTTCTGCATGCATACGGGCGGTAAAGCGGCTGGGTGAGACGAACTGATCCACGTGTTGGCTGGACTTTGCCAGCAGGTCTGTATAACGCCAGAGTTGCGGCGGACGTCCGGCCTTGAGGATACATCGCAGGCACTCGGGTTTTTCACAGGGCCGGTCGTTAAATTTCCAAAGTACATGGGTAGGGCAAATGAGCCAGTGTTCGTGGGTCGTGTATATTTTTACCGAACGATGGTGAGGAGGCTCCAAAGTTAAAATTTTCGGACCCAGCAAAGAAATATTATGGAAATGCAAAACATCGTAAGGTTTGCTGTGGAGGATTTGCCGGATCCGCTTTTGCTTTAGGAAGGGTCGACCGGTTTGTTGGGTGAGGAGGGGTGAAAGCCACCGGTATCCGCTTCGCAGACCATGGATTGTTACGTTGGGATGATCGGCAAATTTAATTTTAGGCTCTCCGGGGTGTAGCAGGTGATAAGAATCGATGCAGTGAATGACATCAACCTGATGTCCCTCCTCTCCAAGGGCATGGGCCAGGCGGTAGATATACATGGCATCTCCCCCGAAACTATAAGGTGGATAAAAGGTTGTGAGGTGTAAGAAATTAAGGGGACGATTCATGGATACTCTTTACCCATAGCGTGTAAAAGACTCATCATCTGTCGGGCTGCTATTTCCCAGGTGAGCTGACGGACAGCCATGAGTCCTTTTCCCCGCATCTGTCGCCGCAAACTCTCCGATTCCAGGACCCGAATAAGAGCTTCCTCCAATTCTTCCGGTCTCTGGGGATCGATATAAAGACCTGCTGTACCTAAAAGATCAGGTAAGGGACTGGCGGTTGTTGCAATAACCGGGCAACCGCAGGCCGCTGCTTCAATAGCCGGGAGTCCAAAACCCTCGATGAGGGAAGGTAATACCAGCACGGTGGAAAGGTTCAGTAAAACAACCAGCTCTTCATCGGAGAGATATCCGGTAAAGAGAACCCGATGGGTAATTCCCAGCTCCTCAACCCGTCGCCGAATGGTTTCAAAAGAACTATAAAAAACTTCCTTTTGATACTCCCCTACCAGAACCAGACGAATATCTGAGAAAGTGAGATAGCGTGAAAGTTTTGCAAATACTGTAACCAGGGTTTCTAGGTTTTTGTGCGGACCAAAACCCCCCACATACACCACATGGCGACCATAAGGTGTTATGCCCAATGAGATAAGATAGGGAGTAGGGATGGGATTATCCAGTACCCGAAAAATAGGATCACTGGCTTCACCGACCACGAAAACCTTCTCAGGGGGGATATTGAAATGCTTTATAATCCCTTGACGGGAGTAGTCAGAAACCGTGACGATGGCATCTGCCTGCCAGCGACCGAGGGCAGTCTTTGTCTTCCAGAAGAGTCGCGAGGTAAAGCCAGGTAAGGTAAGTTGGGGAAAGGTCTCCGGGATGATGTCATGGATCATGACTATTTTTTTGGCCCGGCTGAGTATCGGAACATAACTATAGATGGTAGGAAACAGTAACAAATCAAAATCGGAACTGGACAGGGTTCGACTCATCTGCCACAGGTCTCGTAAAGAGCGATGCCCCCTAGCAGAGGCTGCAATAGCCGTAGGAGTCGTTGTTTTTGCCACCCTGACTTCGACTCCAGATGGTAATACTTTTTCATTTTCAGCCGAATCCAGGACAAAGGTATAGCGATTTTCGGTATCCAGGCGAACGAGGGTACTCAGCAGAGCACGGGCATGACGGCCATAGCCCCGCGTGTTTTGCCAACAGGTCGCATCAACTCCTATATGCATAGAAGGCAATTTTCTATTTTGATTTTCTTTTAGAAGAACACGCTTTAGTTTTTCTGAGTGTTTGGTTTAAATCCGGCTATAAATCCATCTATGTTACCACTGTAAGCAGGCTGAAAAGCGTTATGGACCGGCCAGTTCTTTGAATCTGTTTGACCGGCTATATAGAAATTACCATGGGAATCCACCGTGGCCGCTCGACCCAATTCTCCTCCGCCGCCTCCCAGGTAGGTGGCGTAGAGCAACCGACTGAAATCTGCGGAAAGCACTACCGCAAAGGCATTTCGGTCTCCTATTAAATTAGGTTGAAAAGCATCCCTTGTTACCGGAAAGTTATTGGAGGTGGTTGTACCGGTAAAGTAGACATTACCGGCTGTATCCACCGCCACACCTTCCGGTCTATCTCTATCCTTTCCCCCCAGGAGAGTACTGGCCAAAAGTTGTGAACCATCTGGTGAAATTTTAGCCACGAATATTTCATTGGGGCCCCCCTCATATTTTCTTTGAAAAGCTCCGGGAGTGGTGGGAAAGTCGGGGGACTTGGTTGGAGCTGCAATGTAAGCATTACCTTCAGCATCTACGGCGAATTCATGGGTTTCGGTGGATTCGTTTTCAGGTCCCCCCAGGTAGGTACCCCAGACTAATTTCCCTTCATCGGGTGTGAGTTTCGCCACATAGAGATCCCCATGGCCGGCATACGTCTTTCCATAGGCGTTCTCGGTGACCGGCATATCGGTCGACCTGGTTGTTAACAGAACATAGGGATTCCCGGCTCCATCCAAACGGACAGAGTTCTCGTTACTCTCCCAATCCGAACCTCCCAGATAGGTAGCCCAGAGTACCCGGGAGCCATCGGAATGGATCTTGGCTATAACAGCATCATGATCCCCATGGGGCTTATTATTAAAGACCTTGTGAACTTCTTTAGGATAACGGCCTGAGGAATAACCCGATGCCAGGTAAATATCTCCCTTTGGATCAACCGCTATATCTCGAATAATGGAAGGGTCTGGGGTTCCAAAGTAACTGCAGAAAACAAGTTTAGAACCATCAGGAGTCAGTTTACAGATGAAACCATCTTGAGGGCCATAAAAAGGCGCTTCTTGCCCCCCTTGAAAGGACGTTTGAAAGGCTCCCCGGGTAACCGGAAAACCTTTACCGGCCCGACCTGCTACATAGACATAGTCTTGGTTATCTACCGCAATGGCATAAGCTCGATCGTAATTGGGGCCACCCAGGAAAGTAGACCAGATGATTTTGCCGCCGGGATCTAATTTGGTTACGAAAACATCCATGGGCGAAATATCGGGGGAATCTGGTTTAGCAGGATTAAGGGTGGTCTGATAGACACCGTTTGTAACCGGAAAGTCCGGGGAAGTTGTACCACCGGTAACATATATGTTACCGGAGCTATCTGTAGTAATCCCACGGATGTGTTCAAATTGTGAACCTCCCAGATAGGTCGAGAAAGCTAAATCAAACTGCAAAGGTTGAAATCCTGCCTTGGAAGGTTGAAATTCTATCGGATCCAGGGTGATTTTGAACACGGCTACAAAATCTTGACGAAAGATAGGCCCACCGTTTTGTTGAATCAGCCGATTCAAAAGATCTTCCTGGTCGGCATGATAGGTAATCAGGTAAAGAGGTCTTTGCAGATGACGGAGATAATTACGTTGAGGAGGTGTCAAAGGGTAGCCCTTTGCTGCATTGCCGGCCAGCGTAGTCCTGAAGTTCGCATCTTTGTACTGAGAAGTAAGATAGCCGGGGAGATCTATGAAAAGAGTTCTCGCGGTAAAGGCCGGAAGTTCGGCTACGTTTCCAGACATTTTAACAGGTTCATTGGGATCACAAAGGAATACGGCATCGGAAGGGGTTTGATTCCTTATCCAGGCATATAAATTTTCGAGGGGACCCTCTTCGGGTAGTCTCTGCAGGGTTTGACCCCGAAATCCAAGGGGAAGAGGGGGCCTTCCGGTGTAGGAAAGAAGGGTACAGAAGGTTGTAGGTAGAAAGAGAACCCCCAGGAGTAAAAGAAAAAGAGATCCTTTAGAAATCCTTTCTTCTTTTCGCTTGGGCAGGCAGGTTATCCAGGCAACTGCCGGAACGGCAAGGAGACATGCGGCAGCGTTGGTCAGGTTATGCTCGTTGTGAGGCCAGAGAATAATAAGGGGAACGACAAGTAACAGAAGAATTCCGGCCAGGGTCAGGGTCCAGAGTCCTATTCCTTCTCGATAAGATGATTTCCAGCTACCCAGAATCGCCAGGGAAACCAGGATCAAAAAATTGGCCGAGAGGGCAGCCAATTTTAAAAAGAGATAAAAAACAGAGTAAGAAGAGGTCAGGCTTAGAGTTCCCTTGTTAAGGAGAAACAAATGATAGTAGGTAGGTGCAGCCAGAAGGGTACCTGTAAGGCAGAGGAGGGACAGGACGAGGGGCTGCTTTTTAAACTTGTAACCGAAGTGGGAACGCTTTAAAGCCGTCAGACAGAGTATTATCAGAGAGGCCCCCAGAAGGCTTCCAGACACTACAAATCCGGTGATGGGGTTAAAAGCCGTTATAAGAGCGGCCAGTAAAGTTATAAGGAGTATTTTTCCAAATTTTAGCCGGGGGCTCAAAAGAAGGAAGAGAAGTACAAAAACCAACGATAAAGCGGGAGCCCGTGCAGAAATATCTATAAACCAGACGATATTCTGTCCATGCCACCATTCACTGGAGATATACAGGGCGGGTAAGAGGGGTTGGGTCATCCAATCATCGGCCATTCGGTTCGTAACAAAAAGGGTCTCGACGGGAGTTTGTGAGGATACCGGGCTGATCAAAGGAGCAGCTTTTATCCAATGTTTAGCTAACGCAATCAGCGGTCCGAAGGGATTAGCTCCAGCCACAGCAAGGTAACCGATCAAAAGGCCGGCTCCGATAGATCGAAAATATTTATATCCGGTTAATCCGGAGAAAATAACTAAAACGGCCAGACTGGACAGGGCTATAAACCGAAAGGCATGAAGGAGATCGGTTTTTAAAATTCGGGCTACTATAAAACCGAAGTACTGGTATGCCCAGTAGTAGGGGAGTTTTTCACCGGCAAAGAAGGGATTCTCTGGAGGAAACGATCCGTCTGTAAATCGCATGGCAATGGCCGTATGTAGAAACCCGTGCCAGGAGGGGAGGAGGCGCGGATTATGGGCATGAATCCAAAGTAAGATCCCAAGCCAAACCCCTATGACTGAAAGAATTGCAAGCCAAAACTTCATCAAATGGAGAGAAGAATCCCGGACGGCTTCATTTTGATGGGAAGCTTCCAAATTTTTAGGAATCTCTGGAAATGAGAGCATACAGATTTTGTAAGCATTTAATTTCGCCGATTAATCCGGCTTTATTCCTTTCAGGTTCTTGATCCCTCTTATCCGGCGAAGGGTCCCGTCAGACCAGATAGGAAATCAGTATAGCCCCATAAAGTCAAAGTATCGGATCTTCAGTAAATCCATGAGCATATAGAGAGGATCCCTCAAAATCGAAACTTTAGTTTCCTTTGAATTCAACCACACGACAGGTACCTCTGCGATCCGATAGCCCAATTTTCTGGCCAGATAAAGAATTTCTACATCGAAGCTAAACCCGTTAAGACGTTGCTTTTGAAAGATAGCTTCCGCGGCCTGGCGTTTAAAACATTTAAATCCGCACTGGGTATCCCGGATCCCTTCTATAACCAGAGCCTGGACCAAAAAATTAAAGATCCTTCCCATCCCTTCTCTTCCCCTGGCTTGATGCAGTCGAACTTCAGATTCTGGAAGTGCCCTTGAACCAATGGCTATGTCATACCCTTCCTGGAGGTATTTGAGCAACTTGGGTAATTCCTCTATGGGTGTGGAAAGATCGGTATCGGAAAATAAAATAATCTCTCCCTTAGATTGGAGAACGCCTGTTTTCACCGCGTAGCCTTTTCCTCGATTGGTTTTATTTTGGATAATCTTGAAATTCTTACAGGCTGTAGCTGCGGCGGTAGCTACCTCCAACGTATGGTCTGTACTCCCATCATCTACAACGATAATCTCGTAAAGATAATCTGAATTATTTAAATACTGGATCATTTTCTGAAGAGAGCCTGGAATTCGCTTCTCTTCATTATATGCGGGAAGAACGATGGATAACATAAAATTTAACTGAATGGATACCTTTCTAAAGGATTATTTACCCTTTTCGATACCTGGCAAATGTTTTCCAGGCGATAAACCAGTCCCTGAGGCCGATCTTTTTACCCTCTTTTTTACTTCGTGGAAAGTAGCTAATGGGAACTTCTTTAATAATATAACCTCGGGCCAGGATTTTTGAAGAAATTTCATGGTCCAGTTCGAACCCTGAGGTCTCAAGCTCTAGAGATTTAATGATATCCCGTTTAAACAATTTCAGAGCGGTTACAGTATCGGTAAGATAGTGTCCGGTATAGAAAAGTGCTATAAAACTCAGACTCTGGCCCCCCAGATATGCGGCCCAGGACTGTCCAGGATGCTTACCGGTAAGCAGGTTTATCAGCTTACTACGGTCAGGATATTTCAGATAGCGACTGCCGTATACGACATCCCCTTTATCCTCTAAGAGAACCTTAAGCATGGGAAGGTAGTCGTTGGGATCGTATTCGAGATCGGCATCCTGTATAATGATATAATCCCCTGTTGCCAGGGCTATTCCGGTTCTGACAGCCGCTCCCTTTCCACTGTTTTCCGGCAGGGTCTTTAAAATGACTTCTTTAAATCCGCTCACAATTTCGGCGGTACGATCTGTTGAATGGTCGTTGATCACTATAATCTCTTTAGTAATTCCAAGCCGGGAAAGATCCACAGCCATCACCTTTTCTAATAGCTTCCCGATAAAGGGTTCTTCGTTATAAGCGGGAATAATAATGGAAAGGACTTTTTCTTTCACGGCGTAAATAATTTTCTACCCGATGTAAATCCTCCGGCGTATTGATGCCTACAGATTCGATTTCGTTACAACCGGAAAACGTTCGGACTCGGCCCCGACCCTTCAGCCAGGGGATAAACGGCAGGAAATTTCTCTCTTGGGTTACCGCTCCTGTTTTTATATCATAGGAGAACTTGACCAGTAAATCCAGGTAAGCTTTACGGGATAAACAAAAAAGTCCCAGGTCACTTTCCCCCACTTCGGGCAGCCCATCCCCTTCACGGCGATGGAGGACCTGGATAATTTCACCCCAATCATTACGAACGAAATGGACGTAGGGCTTCCTTTGTAGCAGAGTCGGAAAAATTAAAGCTGCTTCAGGATCCTGGTGTGATAACTCTACCAGGTTCATGACCGTTTCCGGTTGAACGGCGATCTGATCACACCAGGTAATCCAGATGCGGGTCGGTTCAAGTTTTCGCACCTGTTCCTTTGGGATAAGGATTGCATCGAGCATTCCTGTGGGGGAGTTTTGAAGCTCATACCCGATGGGAAATGGATAATTAGCACAGTGATTTCGTACCTCCTTCTCAAAGGAAGGGTGGAGAACCAAAATAAAATATTCCATCACAGAGGCATATAGATCGAACAAGTAATCGATCATGGGTTTTCCATTGACCGGGAAAAGGACTTTGGGCAGAGGTGACTTTAAACGCGAGCCAAGACCCGCGGCCGGAATGATCATTAAACGATTCATGGCACCTCGATTCCTGATTTCGATAGTAATTCACAAAGATCCGAAAAGCTCCCGATAAATTTGGGATGCTCGATCTTTTTTCCGGTCCTTACCGAAGCTGCATAAGCTGTTGAGGCAATGGCTGCTTCAAGTCCAGAGGGGCTATCTTCAACAATCAGGGTTTTGTGGGGGCTGATCTCAGCTTTCTGGATAATTTTTAAGTAGATCTCGGGGGATGGTTTTCCGTGTTTTACATCATCTCCGGTAACCAGGATAGAGAAGAGGTCGCTGATCCCTAACCGGTTCAGGATCATCCGGGTCGAATCCCTTGAAGCGGAGGTTCCAAGGGCCAGACGGGCTTTATATTTTGCAAGGGTGGTTAAAGCCCGAACGGTATCTGGATAGGTAATGACCTCCGCAGAGAAATACCGGCGTGCCTGTAATTGCTTAAACAAAATCCATTCCTGGATCTGTTCTGGAGAAGGTTTTAACCCCGCAGTAAATTCTTTAATGACATCGCAGGTCTTTCGGCCTGCAATGGTTTCATACTCGGGACCCCGGATCCCAATCCTGCGCCATAAGTCCTCATAAGCTCGACGGTGGCAAGGGGAAGTATCTGCCAGGACGCCATCCATATCAAAAATGAACAGATCAAAACAATACCTCATTCTATCATTCCGGTGGTTTCCTTGAATAAACCCGGAACTCCCTTTCTCAGCCGGGAATTTCAAACCTGAAATCGGGTTTATTTAAAGAAACCTCTTTGCTTTATATATCTTTTGTTTCTCCCGGCTCCTGAGGACGTTTTAACGACTTAAACCTCCATTTCAAAATGGTGAGGAGAGACTGAATCCCATCCAGTACCGTGGTACGCCGGACCTTCTCGGGAGAGATAGGAAAAAATTGAATCGGAGTTTCAAAGATTGCAGCCCGGTCGCGTAAGAGCATGGAAAGGATGTGTTGATTGACATATTTGTGTTTTAAATCGATCCCATCGGTACGTAAATAAGAAGCTTTGATGGCTCTGACACCTGAAAGGGTGTCCGAAATATAACGTCCATAAAGTAATAGATAGGCAAGACTTAAAATATGGCTCCCTATATAACTTAGAGCACCCAGAACTAAGTTATGACGATAACGGAGTTTGTAGGATTGATGGATATCACTAACGGAAAGTCGTCGACTTCCCCATACGGCATCTAATCGACCGTGGGTCAAGAGCGAAACGAGGTTTACAATATCCTCGCCTTTGTACATCCCGGAAGATTCAAACAAGACGATATAATCAAATCGCGGATCTTTAAGAACCTTTGAGAAGGGTGCTTCCGGGGATTCGGAAGAAAGGTTATAGACCCCGAAGGGGAGTGAAGAGACAAAATCAGGACTTAAGAACTCCTGACTCTGATAGAATACCATGATTTCGGCAGGCAGGTCCTGAATACCTCCCCTCAGCATTTCCAGTAAAGTTTGGGTGATTTTATTGAGAGAGTAAGTATCCAGAAACAGAACGGCCATCTTCCAGGGTCCTCTTTTTTGGAGAAACGACTCAATAAAAGGTGTAAGTATTTTGGCTGCATTGTGTCGCCCGGTAACTCCTTCTTCGTAGTTTCCAATTCGAACCAGACGTGGATCTTCCAAAGTTTCAAGCCGACCCAATGGGATATAGGGAGTCTCTTGATCCTGGTGATTTGGATCGTTGATTACATAGTGGGTAATCAAACAAGGGGTCGGAATTGGCAATAGATTCTTCTCCTTCAGATAATAAACGGCTTTATTAATAATATCCACGGCACTGCTGTCCGGGATCTCGGCATCTTCCTGGAGGTTTGTAATCAGCAGCTTGATCGCTTTAAGATTTTTTGCAATCGCGGTGCCAAGTCCGGGTGTCATATAGGAAGGAAAGAGGCTTGAATGTTGGGTTCCAGGCGAGTAAATAATCAGATCGGCTTCTGCGATCCGCTTGAGTAAACGAGGATTAGGTGTCAGGGTCTTAGATTGTTTTTCAAGGAAACGCTTAATCTCATCGGCTGAAGCCGACTTTAACCAGTTCTGCTCTACCTCAGTAAGGGGGCGATGGAGCAGATAGATATCTTTGATGTGGTTGCGTCGGTTCGCGTTGACAATATCCGCTTCACTTGCCAGAACCCGATGGTGATCATCCAAAGCCACAAGATAAGCATTGGCCCCATCGGTTACATTTTCGATTAAACCAGGAGGAAGATTTAAAAGATTACAGTAATCCTCTATGGCTGCATTAAAGTTTCGTCCCATTTCTAAAAAACATCCTGCAAAGACCAGATTTCCGATACTACAATCGGAAAAAGAAAAAGGATGTTGGGTTCTCAGGAGTTCTTCCTCGAAGTAAGAAAGTTTTCTAACGAGTGCTTTCCTGGAGATTTCATCTATATCTGCGAGTAGGGCTACCAATTTAGCCTGGAACTCAGAGCGTATAGAACCCAAATCTCCGCCGGAAATCGATTGACCGCCGAGGATCCGAAATGAGTTAAGGGCCTCATTCATCGAATAACCCACCGGGAATCGGAGATCGAGGATTTCAATAAGTCCACGACTACAAGACTGGAGCTCGCCGGCCATTCGGGAAGCATTCTTTCTAAAATCCGAAGGGCCAAGACTATCACCCAGAAATCTTCTGACTTCACCGGTCGAGGCCCCGTCATCATAACCATTGATGGCAAGGGTCAACCTGACTTGGGGATTGTTAATGAGTTGCTTTGAAAGAACCCTCGATCCTCTACCCCCTGAGAAGAGAACCACTTTTACTTTAGTCTGACCGGATAGGTTTTCGGAACCCAGCGTTTTCATAACTTGTCACCGTTTCCCTTCGGGCAACTCCTCCCCTTAACTCCCTTCCCCATGTAGATGAAACGCTTACACCCTTGAGGAGCAGGGGCGAAGGGCCCTTCGCTCCTACCTGTCTTCCTTCTTACAGGAACGGAGTTAAGGGATCAGGCTCAAAAAGATCCGTCTACCGGATCTGGTATAATTCGCCCACGCCTGTGTAGCATAACTTTGAAATAACTCCCTGGAGTATTTCCACAGAAAGATCAGGGTTAAAAGAAGAGGCCCACTCTTAAAGAGACCTGTGAGCAGAAGTTCTACAGGAGAGTCCCACTTAAAGTGGGTACGAAGAAAATCAATCAAAATCAAGTTTTGTCCAACAGCTAACAGGAAGATAAGGCCGATTAAAGTCATAGCTCCGGGACTGAAAGACCGATGGGAAGCCACCACATAGATAAGCAACAGAAAAAGGGGTGCCAGGTAATGCTCAAAGACAACTTGAGAGATCAGAAGACTGAAAGAAACCGCCATAAGGAAATCGAAGTGCCTTCTTGCGGTGGGAAACCATTTTTGAGAACGGCTTTGAATAATTAGATAAATAAACGTGCCGACGACGATGGCTTTTAGCCCAAATAAACAGAGGGTGAAAATAATGGAACGAAACGAAGAATCGGGTTGCGGTGGTAAGAATATCTTGAAATTGTCGAGGGTTACATACAAAGAACTGTTATAGAACCAGGAAGAAAGTTTCCGGGTCCCTTCGCCCATAAGGATCAGAAATTCTTTGTGAAGGTTCCATCCCATTGTGGAGAGAGAAGTAAGACCGATCAGGGAGAATATAGCAACCACATAGCCAAAGAATCGAAGTCCGGATATACAGGTCAGAAAGATCAGGGCGGTAATAAAACTGGGTTTAATCAGACAGGCGAGAATTAAAAATAAAGCAGATAAAAAAAGGTGTAGCTGGGTATGACTCAGGAGGGCCAGAGTGAACAATAAAAACAGGGTTGGGGTGGTCTGTCCACCCACCCGATAGACCGTCCAGAAGGGTTGATAAATCAAACTCAGGAAAGCAAATACAGCCACAAACCTGGCCTGTACCAGCTCATACTGAATTTTATCAAAAGTGGAAGAATAAGGATTTCCCACGAACCTCCGATTATGAAAATACAACAACCCTAAGGCAATAAAATAGGCAAGGGTATTCTGAATTTTAAAAGCGATCAAAGCCCAGGTGGGAGAAAGATAACCCAGCGGGGCATAAAGCCAGGCAGATATTGGAGTTCCCCAAAAACGCATCTTCCCGTGGGGAGGTTCTCCGCCGATAAGGCGTTCTGCATGGTATATATCCTGGATCTGTCCGGCAACAACCCGCCTACCCGTATCATAGAAATTACCGAAATCCCAACCGGAACCGGCGGGTACCGCTATCCCTACCCCAGATCCTGCCAGAGTAAGCAAAAGGATTACTAGAGTCAGTCGTTGATATGTTCTAGGGGAATCTTTCATAGGCACTCGGGAGCCTTTCAAACCCTTACTTTTACCGTTCTTAAAGCCTCGTCAAAGCCTGCAAACTTTATAGCTTCTCGGGGTCTCAGGGTTCAGTTTAATGGGTTGATGTATGAAAAAACCCAAAAGGATAAGTTTCTTGAGAATCCCATATCATCCGGAATTCTGACTTCGGGCTTCGGATTTAAGAATCTTCTCCAGAAGGGCTCTAAACTGGTTAAGGATTTGGGAACTCTCTTCCAGGTTGGCCAGGTTTCGTTGTTCCCAGGGATCATTTTCAAAATCGTAAAGTTCTTCCACCCCATCCCCATTCTTAATGTAGCGCATTCCATTAAATATCAGGGCTTTCACATCTCCCCGGCTAACCGGAAACCAGGTCGGACGACCGGTCACCCGAGATACCTCAGAGAGTAGGGGAGTTTCCTCTAAGCCGGGAGCTTGAGCTGGCATATTCCAGTATCGTGCCAGGGATTTACCCGGGAAGTGAGGGTCTCCGCCGAGTCTGGTCAGGTCCACGACGGTGGCCGCGAGATCCCGAAGGGAAACCGGTTCATGGATACGCTTGCCTGCAGGCACTTTGGATGGAAAGACGATGAGTAAAGGTACATGCACCGTCGGGAGATAGAGACTGTTGCCGTGGTCGAAAATCCCATGTTCCCCAAATTCTTCACCGTGATCCGAGGTAATAATTATCAACGTATTCTCCAACAGTCCTTTTCTCCCGAGTTCATTGAGAAGCTGCCCAAGCTGATGATCTATGTAAGCGATGGCCCCGTCATAGGCATCTATTTCTTCCTGGACCTCTTCTGGAGATAATTTCCGATGCATGACCGCAGGTTCCCAATTATGACGATGTAACGGACTAAACTTTCCGTACTTCCGTCCCGGTCCGAACATCTTATCATAGGGTGGAGGGGGGAGATAGGGTTCATGGGCATCATAATAATTAATGAACACGAAAAAGGGTCGTTGCTCTTTATGGGAAAACCAACGTAACACCTTCTCATTTATCTGATCGGCCGGTTGGCGATTCAGGTGTTCATCATTACGAAGAATTCTACGGAGTCTAAAGTTATCTGCAATGGTTCGTGTCAACATGGAGCTGGCGACAGTTTGCCCCAGAGATATTCGGTAGTCTTCATAGTGTATAAAACCACGATCAAGGCCGTGTTCATAGCTACAATAGCCGGTATTACCTACAAATCCCGCCGTCAAATACCCCCGTGCCCTAAAGAATTCGGCCAGGGTAGGATAGGTTGAATCCAGCGGCGTTAACCAATCGGCAGATAATTCCCCGGGAAAGCGCCCGGTGAACATACTGGCATGGGAGGGGAGGGTCCACGGGGCTGTGGATAAGGCCCGTTCGAAGACCACTCCCATTTTGGCTAACTGCTCCAACTGAGGCGTAGTGGGTCGGGAGTAACCATAAACGCTCAAATTCCTGGCCCGAACGGTATCCAGGGTAATGAATAGCACATTAGGCGCATAGGGAGGAGCAGGGGTCAGATCGGCAAGAGCCCTCCGTTCCGCAAGGATCTGTTTTCCCTGGACACTTATTGCCAGCATTCCGACCAGCAATCCCATCCAGGGTAGGGTCCGACGAACTAACTTCTGAAAAGAAAGCATATGGGGGGAGATCAGGCGTAAAGTTTGCGTAGCCAGACCCGCAGCAAGCAATAAGGCTGCGTAATGATGAATCTTTGGGTAGAGAATGATCAGGTCCATAAAACCCCAGAGTGCGGATAAAAAAATGGTAAGACGTAGGAGATTGAGCTTTGGCCAGAACCGACTAACAAAAAAAATGACCAGTCCCAGGAGAAAAAGGATCCCAGCGTTAGCCAGGGGGCACATCCAGATAAAATCATGACTTACTTCCCGGGTCCGACTTACATAGAACCCTTGAACCGTTCGCAGGACGACCTCCAGTAGACCGGTAAGGAGCCCAAACCAGATGGCTATCAATAGTGAAAATCCTAACACGGGGGCATTTAAGTATGGGGGTATGGGAGTGTGTTCTTAAGTATGGGAGTGTGGAAGTGTGGGTGTAAATTCTCCCATACTCCCATACTCCCATACTCCCATACTTCTCCGTATCTCCGCCTCCCTATCTCTGGAATCGGTCAGACCTGAGAATAGTTTCAAGGGATCTTCTGAATTCCTCAAGCCTTTGACGGCCTTCTTCAGAATTAGCAAGATCTTGTTCTTCTGCCGGATCGTTTTCAAGATCATAAAGTTCTTCACGACCATCTCCGTTCCTGATATAGTGCATACCATCGGTCACCAGTGATTTCATATCTCCTTTACAGGCCGGCAGCCATGCGGGCATGTTAATGCATTTACTGATTTCAGAAAGTAAAGCAGAAGAGGAACTGTGGGAATTATCGGTTCCCTTCCAATATCGAGCCAATGAATGTCCGGGAAAGCGAGAGCTGGCTTCCGGTTTGACCAGGTCCAGGATAGTAGCCGGAATATCCCGCAGGGTTACGGCCTCATGAACACGCCTTCCGGCCGGTACACGTCCCGGGAAGGAAATAAATAGAGGAACCTGTAACGACGGCCGGTAGAGGCTATTACCGTGATCAAAGAGACCATGCTCTCCGAACTGCTCCCCGTGATCGGAGGTAATAACGATTAAAGTGTTTTCCAGTATCCCCCGTTTTTGCAATTCGTCGAAGAGTAAGCCCAGTTGATGGTCCAGATAAGCGATACAACCCTCATAGGCATCCCTCTCCACCTGGATCTCCTGAGGAGACCAGGTTCTCCGTACCGATTTATCCGGTCGAGGCCTTTTAGGTCCAAACAGGGTATCAAAGGGTTTAGGGGGCAGATAGGGTGCGTGGGCATCCATGTAGTTGAGAAAGACGAAAAAGGGTCGTGAATTATGGCAGGAAAGCCAGGACAGAAAATCTTCATTGATTTCTTCGGCCCATTTATAGACGAGTTTATCGGTATCTCCTTTGATCAATTTCAGCTTGTCTACAAAGATCCGGGCCAGCCACGAACTCTTAATAACCATCTCCGGAGATATAGGATAATCTTCGTAGTGAATAAAGCCGCGGGCAAGGCCCGTCTCGTAGGTTCCATACAACAGGTTGGCAACAAACCCGGCGGTAACATATCCATAAGTCTGGAAAACTTCAGCCAATACAGGGTAAGTCGCATCCAGGGGTTTCAGCCAGTCTGCCGAAACCTCATGGGGATAACGGGCCGTGAACAGGCTGGCATGGGAAGGAAGGGTCCAGGATGAAGTTGCAAAGGCCTTTTCAAAGACCACACCGGTTTTGGCCAACTTCTCTAAGGAGGGGGTCGTAGGTCGATTATAACCATATAGACTGAGACTTGAGGCCCTTACGGTGTCCAATACAATCAATAAGACATTGGGAGTACCTGGAGGAGCCGGGGGGAGTTTTGCCAGGGCATTACGCTCTATTAAGACCTGCCACTCATTGATACCAACGGCCAATGCCATTACGACAGCCAACATTCCTCCCAGGGTGTACCGGCTGAAGAGGTAAAAGGTCGAGATATGTTTTTCAAGGAGACGAGCCGTTTGCACAGAAAGGCCGATGGCCAGCAGAAGAGCCGCAAGGATATGCAGTTTCGGGAACCATAACAATGGGCCTGAAAAACCGAGAAGGGCAAAGATAAAAACAACAATCTTCGGAGAGGTTGCCCTGGGCCAGAACCGGGCCACAAGGAGGAGGATGGATCCCGAAAGTAGAAAGAGAACCAGATCGGCCAGAGGAGCCATCCAGACGACCTGTGGGCTTACGTAGATACGCTGGTGCAGGAAGAATTTCTGAACCGCCCGGATCGAAATCTCTCCCAAACCGGTAGCCAATGCAAACCAGGCTGCCAAAAGTAAAAGTTTGCCGGGCGCTATAGAGGGGGTAGATAGAACCGATTTCTTCTCTTGAGTCATCATCCTATGATCTGTCTCCTGTAAGACCCGAGGAAGATTTTTCCCGATGGATTTATCCAATGTAACCCAATCCACTTAACCGTTCCCGAATGATCTCTTCCTCCTCGGCTGAAAAACCTTCGTCAGTTATTGCGTTAGATACCTTATTGGCCCGCAGAGATTTTCCCTGCATGGAGGAAGGCACAGAATATCCTCCCAACTCTAACAGGGTTGGTGCCATATCTGGTAAGCGTACTTTCTCAATTTCACCCTGGAGAGGATTATCTGGTGCTACTAAAATAAAGCTCCCAAATTGCCCATGATTACAGTCATCCAGATGGGGATCATTGCCTTGAAGGTAAAGGGTCTGGTGTCCTACACTGTCCACCACACGCCAGGAAAAGCCACCAAACTGAACCAACAGGTCAGGAACTCCAGGCCTTACCTTTGTGTAAATCTCTTCCGGCTTAAGGACAACTGCTTCCAGGGATTTACCCTGGTCGTTTGAGATAGCTTTGAGTTTCCTCCTGATTTCATCCCGGAATTTCTCATAATTCGCTTCGGAGAGAGTCCCCCGAGGTTCCCGTCCTTTTACGTTAAAGAATAAACCTGCCGCATACCCCCCCTCACCACAAACCAGGGTCTTTTCCCAATTCACACTGAGCTGGTTAAAGGCGGTAATCTCTTGGGGATATTCATTGAGCACAAGTAAGCCTTCCCTTACCAACCACTCATTCAGACAGAAGCCACCCTCCAGCCGTTTTACACCATAACACGAAATCACCAAAATGAGGGTATCCTCACTCAGGAGATCCAGGATGGCTCCCAGTTCGTGATCCAGGTAAAGATAGTAATCACGAATGACTTCCTGATAGGGATTACCCGGCTCATGGAGCGGAGGTTGTGGATCATGGAATCTCCAAAAACCATGCTGCAAACGGTCCGGTCCGATCTCGACCCATTGAAAATAATCCCAATCTGTGTTCTGCAAAAAGTATCGGACCACCTGGAAATGTTTGCGACTCATGGTGTAAATCTCCTCCAGGAGCTGGTCTTTTTTATAAAAACGAGAATGTTTAACATCCGCCGGATAGGAGCCTATCAGTTTTCTAATCTGCTCGTTTACCGACGCCGGATAGGTATAAATCCCCTTATGGGGTAAAGGACAACTTACCCAAACACCCTTTCCCTCTTGGGGTGGATCCCATAGGGGTACTCCGATAAGGCAGGTTCGCTTCCCCTCCCGGGCTATCTGGTTCCAGATGGAAGGTTCCGATATGGGTTTTGAGGTAACGGGTTCCAGATTATTAGGAGAGCTATCGGTAGGCTTCTGAAGCCCCCAGGTTCCCAACGAGCCGGGGTCCTGGCCGGTAGCCATACACATCCAGGCCGGGATTCTATGGGGTGGAATAACAGTCTCCAGGCGACCATAACAGCCCGCTTCCATTAAACGACGGAAATTATCCAGGCGTTCATCTCCGAATAACACTTCAGGGGTAGCCCCATCGAGGCCGATAACTAAAATTTTCATATCAACAGAGATTCTCCTTCCATGGCCGGGCCTTTGGGAACTCCCAAGGCTGCAAGGATGGTGGGAGCCAGATCCATGAGACTTGCATTTTCCCCACGAAACGCCCGGTTCATAAACAATACCCCAGGAACCAGACAGGGATCGATAATATGATCTCCTCCCCATTTTTTTGTATTATCTTCGAAATGTCCTTCAGGTATTCCACCCAGTGCCGTAACCCAGGATACCCGATAACCCTCGGCAAAGTTAACCAAAAGATCCGGAGATTCCGAAGCATAGGGGCCGCTATAGACCTGCTCTCGGGTTACAACACTCCGTATGCCCACTTTTCCTCGAACCGGATCTCCCAGGCCCGTAAGCCCCTGGATAATAGCAGACTTCACGGTATCTGCTTCCTGGGCCTCTACAATCCCCTTTTCTTCTCGCCCCTTCAGATTCAAGTAAATACCTCCCAGACCCAGCGCATAGGCTTTTGTGTGATCCCAGTCCACATGACGGAAGAAATCACCAGCCTCTTTCCCCGGTTTAATTCCATTACGCAAAGCCAAAAAGCCATGGTCATACAACCAGGTATTCAGATGAATTCCCCGCTGAAAGCTGTTCATACCGTGATCACTGAGTACGATGAACAGGGTTTGATCATCAACGTATTGGAGTGCCTTTCCAACCACGGCGTCACAGGCGCGATAGTGCTCCGAGAGGACCTGTTTCATGTCAGCCGTTACATCCTTTCGATTAGCCGGATGCCCGCTTTCATTGAATCGCCAAAACATGTGTTGAACACGGTCAGGGGTGTCAAACAAACAAAAAAACCATCCTTCTTCCAAACGCTCCAGTTCATAGAGCATCATCTTTTCGCGTTCCCGTAGTACCTCTTCACACTGCATCAGGTAGGCGATTTCGTCAAAGCGTCCGTTGTTTAATCCTCCATGATCTTCCACCATTCCGGTAGTATAGAACGTTCCCAACCTGTTGGCCAACTCCCTGGCATACTCGGGAGGAGAACTGATGGGGAATAAGGGTCCTTCCGGGTCGAAGTTGACCGGTGAAGCATAGAGTTCAAACACCGGGTCTATGTGAATCAAATAAAAACGAACCATACCCCGTATCCCCTGCAATAACCCGGTTTTGAACTTTACTTTAAGCCAATCACTCCATTTTCCTTCATAGACCTCCAGTATTTTTGGTTGTCCCTCGGATTGAAGGATAATCTTCTTTGCAGAGGGTTCGAGACGGATGGTGATTTCGAACTGAAAGTTTGACCGGGTTTTGGGGTTACGGGGTCCTATAAGATAGGTGGTCAAGGGACCGGTTCCATTCCTCTGGACTTTTATTACATTCTCACTTTCCTGGGCCTGCACGTTCTCGGCGGAAGTATAAAACGTTGAGGTTCCTAATCCGCCTCGTAGATCCGGCACACCCATGCCTGCCAACATCCGTCCCCGAATATGATCCGGGGGATACGTACAGGGGAAACGTATCAGGATCGAGGGAATCCCGGCTGCCGACAGGAGCTCCCATAGCGGTACACCCCGTCGCAGGTTCACCACCTTAGGGGGTAAGTAGGCATTTTTCTGTTCATATCGATTGAGGGAGAAATTGGGAAGGTAAGTTTTAGGATCTCGACGAACAAAGTCAAAGATTCCATGACCACCTGGATTGGTACCGGTGGCAAATGTGGACCACGCTACAGGCGTTTGAGCCGGATACGTCGTGCGAACCCGTGAGTACCCCCCTTGACTTCTTAATTTCTCCAGGTTCGGTAATTCTCCGGCAGCGAGCATGGATTCTACGATCTTAGGTTCAAACCCATCAAGCCCGATAACAATAACTTTTTTGATCATCTTTCCTCAGAGCCGTTAATACTACTTCGCAGTAACCTGTTACTCGCTTAATTGCAAACCAGTAAGACCTTAGATTACACCAGACCGAAGATTATTGCTTTTTGGTGAAAAATTGCCAGGCCCTGCGGACCAGGTCGGCAAAACGGTGCCACCACATTAATAAGACACCGACTATGGCTCCCAAAGCTGAAGCCAGGGGTAGAAATTGATCTGGTCCGATGTAAAGGATAAAGGGGAGAATTTGATCCGATCTGGTATGGGATATTAAAGTAGGTAAAACCATGATGATAAGTCCTCCTCTGTATTGTTTTTTAGTTGTAAATTTCTACATGGTCCGATAGGGGCCGGTTTTAAATGCTTCTACATTCCCACGAAAACCATGCTAGAAAGCTTAGAGTTGTTTATGATCGTTGACTTAAAAAAAAGAATTTATCCCAGGTACTATATAAAAGTCAAGGTAAAAGGTGCCGTTGGTCACTGTAACAACTTAGTAGGTGTTACTTTTTTCTGTTTGAACACCCCCCCCATCCCCCCCTCCAGGGGGGACTGATACAGCGCTCTTACTGAAGTCCCCCCTGGAGGGCAGGGCTGTTAAGTTCTCTGAGAAGTACGGATAAGTCTCTTTGGATGAGCACGAATCTAAGGTGCTTCTCTGGGACTCACTTTATCAAAAATGTCAAAGACTTCCCGAAATACTTGAGAACTTAACAGCCTTGCCCCTGGAGGGGGGAAAGCGACTCCTATTGTCAAACGAGACGTTCAACCTACTAAACGATCAAGGCCTGTTGGGTCGCCACAAAACATGAAAATCGTAGGGCGATTTTCGCATGAAATGGTTACAGTTACGTACCTTTGCGCCTGTATCCGTTTAGGAGGTACCCTCCTTTGCAGAGGTGGAAAAATTCTGATACTTTATCCCTCGACTTTCATGGGAGGTTACCAACTGTTTGTTCCTGATGGGACTTTTCAGCTTGACCTGACCCATATGTCCATTCGTTCTGAGGTTTTCCAAGGACGGCCCTTCACATCAATCCGTTGCTTGCTCCCAAGGATTTGCCCTCGACCGATTACAGGATAAATATTTCCTAAGCTCAGGGATGCTCTTCTTAAGACATGACAAACGACCAAAAGAGTTTAAACTGATTCCCCAGAATATGAAACTGACCCTTCCGAAGTCGGGAAAAAACATAGGACGGTCGCAGGTAATACCGGAGATAGGCCTTGCGGGTCATGGCTTTAAGCTCTTCTAAGGTAAAGCGTCCTACCACAGCTTCCGGAAAAAGACTCTCATCGCTATAACGAACGTGGGGATCGTTCTTGACCTGCTCATAGAGTTTGGTTCCAGGATAAGGGGCTGCGATATGGAAAAGAGGATAATCCGGACCCAGCTCAAGCGCGAAGTTTATAATGTCTTGCATATCTTGATAATCGGATTCAGGGAATCCGATCATGAAAAAGCAGGCCGTTTCAATCCCGACCTTTTTAACTTTTTTCATTCCTTCCCGAATGGCCTTTATGGTAATCCCTTTGTTCACAATTTCCAGGGTCTTATCGCTCCCTGCTTCGACGCCGAAGTGGATCAGTCGACAGCCGGCCCGTTTCATGTGGTCCAGCAACTCTTCATCTACCAGATCGAATCGAGTTTGGCAGCACCAGTTAAACTGGTAATTTTGCTTTATCAGATACTTGCAGAATTCCATAACTTGTCTGCGGAGAACAGTAAATTCCAGGTCTATAAAATAGGCATTACGTATTCCGAAGTTCTTGATTCCGTACTCAACTTCTTGGATCAGTTTCTCAGTATATTTTCGACGTACCCCGGCTCCGTAGGTTTCTAGCAGGCAAAAAGTGCATTCAGAAGCACATCCTCGGGACATTTCAAATAAAGAGAAATTAGGTCCCATCACTTCATAATAGTAACGCTTCATGGGTAACAAATGAAAAGCCGGTAGAGGCAGTTCGTTGAGATTAACCGGCTTTTGATTTGAGTTGGATAGGATCTGATCCCCATTTTTGTAAGTAATTCCAAGAACCTGGGAAAGGTTTGTATTCTTGCACAGGTCGAGGACGGTTCGTTCGGGTTCTCCACGGATAACCGCCCGAGCTCGAGTCTCCTGTAACATTTCTACCGGTTTGACGGTTCCATGGCTTCCCATGACGTATACTTCAGGTACTACCTGGTTTAGTGTATGTACAGTTTTCAAGAACGGATTGATGTCCAATTGAGGGCACTGCCAGCGATCGAGACTGGTCGAAGTAATGAAGACTTTATCATACCCCATAGCCTGCCTGGCCACTTCTTGGGGACCGATTTGTTCAGCATTGGCGTCCAGGATGGCAACCTCTATACCCTCTTTTTCCAGTATTGCAGCACAATTGGCCAGATCCAATGGCGTCCAGGTTCGATTATAAATACGGCCCTTCTTATTTACCAGGTTTACCTGGAACGGATTTACCAAAAGAACTCTCATCTTTTATACCCCCTTTTTTAGGTTATACGTTTCTTCTATTACCCTCATGGGCCTCGGCCTGGCTTCATGGAAGATTCTTCCTATCCATTCCCCGCTGATTCCCCAGACAGATAAGCTGAACTTCTTCCAAGCCTGACAGGCCCATGCCGGTTGTTGCCTACCCCTGAACGGTATATTTCCATGCCTTTTGAATGAGAACACGACCTGTATCCCAGTCAGGAACTCAGCCTCTTAGCGGAATCGTCAAAAAAGAAGTAACTCCCTCGGAGTCAAACTTAATCATCTTACAATAAAGGTATTTAATCTCTCCGGCGTATCGTTTGCCCCTCGTATAGAATCCCGATTTGCTTAAACCTACATGACTTCTCTCTCCCTCACTCCCGGCCCCCCTACGGGCCAGGATAAGAAAATCAGCCCCGGCAGGGCGACCTGTTTAACAGACCACTCCTCAATTCCCCCGCCCCCCTTCCCCCCATGTACGGGGGGATATAGAGGAGTGGGGGGGGCTTCCTTCGGAGCTTGAAGAAAATTCTGGATGACTGGATCCCCTGACGTAAGTCGGGGGCTACCCGTTGTTCCCCCCCCCGATGGGACTTTTCAGCTTAACCTTAAAATGGCCTCCCTTCTCCCACAGCGTGGGAGAGGGGCCGGGGGTGAGGGCCGAGAACGACGCAATTTTACAAAAGGTACTAATAACAGAGAGTAAGTATTTTTATTCATAGGATATACCAGGCTATTGCGATTCTAACGGCTCTTGTGATGAATCTGCTGTTTTAAATTGATTTTACGCAAAGCCTATACCTTTTCGTAAAAAGTACCCTTTTTGAATTGAAAGAGATTTATTATCCGATGATTTTGTCTAAATAGTCCCTCCCCTTCCCTCCCCGTCCACGGGGAGGGAAGGGGAGGGAGCGAGGGGAAGGATTCTTATCTTTCGGAGGCGTCTAGTTTTTGGACCTTTTCGCTGGGGAGTTTAAACCGCCAGATACCATAAATCAGGGATCCCCATAACACAAATAAAGGAAGGGGGGACACGCCACCGTTTTCCAAAAATGGGGCATATTGGGCTGCCATTTTAGACAGGGTCGTCAGCCAGGGCAGTTGAAAACCCTGGAGGAAGACCTGAATAACCGAATCCAAAATGCCTGTCTGGAAACTCTGGTTGCGGACCATACTCATACACCAGGATTCTGCAAAGGCGAGGACGGCAAAGGTATAGACCCATATCCGGGGCATTCGTATCAGGACGGCAACCGTGAGTAAAAAGAGAAAGGGGATTACCGGGATTATATAGCGGATTCCCGTGTTCCATTGAAGTCGGGTGTATTGAACGCTTCCGAAGAACAGCAAAAAGGTTACAAAAAAGATCAGGGCAAACCAGGTTTCCCGGGCCGGGAGGATATTTTTCTTAAAGCGAGTCAGAACGGGAGCAAAAAAAGCAAGTAATAAAATTGGAGAAGCTATAAACAATCCAAATTGGGGATCAAACAAAAGTCTCCAGGTAAGTTCTTTGGTAGGCCATCCAACCCCTTTATAGCCAACGTCCATCCATTCCTTGGGAGCCATATGGTGTTGTGGCGGGTAGAAGGGGTTTCCAAAACAACTCCACTGATAAAACCAGAGCAGAGCTACAGGTCCTACAGCACCGACCGCATACCAAAGAGAGTCTTTGAAAGCCTGTGGGAAGGAGACCGAGTCCCTGCGTCGCAGGAGGCCATAACAACCCACTAAAAACAAAGCGATTCCACCACTATAATCACAGAGAAAAGCCAGACCTCCGAGAAGTCCTGCAAGGATATATCGGGATCGGACCCTGGAGGGGTTTCTTTGCTCCGGTTGCCAAAGGAGACTGAAGGCCATGAATGCGAAGATACCCACCATGAGGTTCTGATTAAGGTAGCCGGTTCTAAAAAAGATGGGGGTCCCCAGAGCATAGAGTAGGGACATTCCCAGGGAGAGCTGATTTGAAAGGCCTAATTTGCCCAAGGTGTTGAACATCGTGACGGCACCGAGGGCCGAAAGAGGTGCCATAGCAAAGGCCATTGTTACAAAACCTACAAGTCCGAATAGCTTATCCAGACCCCTTTCCCGAACCTGCTTGTAGAATTTAACCCGCAAGGGTCGAGGATCTTTGTATTCGGCAGATATCTCCTCTCCAGAGGGAGGTCGTGGCGCTGCCTTGGGATCATAGTGGGCGATCCGATGAATGATGGGTTTAAATATAAAGTAGGGGATGGCTCCTATCATAGAAGCCCCGGGGTTAGCGCCGTGATAGGCACCCCGACCGGGTATTACGAAAATATCCGGATGAAGATCTGCATATTTATCGAGCCGAAAGGAAAAATCATCGACGATACTCAAAACCAGATAATGTTCCCGCACAAAATCCGTTGCAAAGTGTAAAACAAAGATCATCCAGCAGGTCAAAAAAAGTCGAATTTGTATAGCTCGCAGTGATAAATTTGTTAAGTTCATCGCCATGTCCCCCGTTTAAGTTACTTTACCTGCTTCCCAGGGTCCGTGTACGGATATCGGTGACCAAACCCGGTTGTAAAAAAAGCAGCACCACCCCGTATAATACCACCGCTGTACCACATCCTATCCAGAAATTAAAGGCAGGTAACAGGGGAAGCAGGATTATCATTATAGCCCCGGCAAGTAGGGGTTTAAGTAAGTGAGGCCAGATCGGTATAGGCATAATTTTATGATGTACGAAATAATACGCCAGGACTCCAGTTAAGGCTTCCGAGCTTAACATAGTCCATGCAGCTCCCAGGGATCCGTATCGTGGAATAAGTAAGAGGTTAAAAATCGCCCCGGCACCGGTCCCTAGTGTGGTACTGAGGAAATCCAGGTTCTGTTTACCCAATCCAACGAGTGCGTAGCGGTAGTGGCTGCTTACCAGGGAAACCGGAACAAACCAGATGAGTACTTGAAGGATATAGATTCCCCGCTGATATTGGATTCCGTAAACAACGGGTATCAGTTGACTCGCAAAGAGGGTCACCATTGTACTCAGAAACCCGGTTGCCCAGGTCGTGACCTGAAGAGAGGTCCCCATGAGGCGCTGCAAGGTTTCAGAGGGTTGATGGGCACAACGGGCAATGGAAGGGAGCAGGTTAAAGAGATAAAGGGCTCCAAAGGTATTTAGGGCTAATACAATTCGGTGAGCAGAACCGAACCAACCAACCTCCTTACTGTCCATCAACATTCCAAGGAAGAGAGTAGAAAGATAAAGTTTAAGTGCCATCATCATCTGACTCAGGCAGATGGGTAGAGTCTGCCGAAAGAGGGAGCCCATAAAGCTAATATCAAAATGGAGTCGGAGTGGGCCAAAATAGTATCGAAAGAGACCGAGATTGAAGGCAACGGCACTGCCGGTGGCAACCACTTCGATCAGGGCTACAGCCCAGGTCTGTTCCGGTTTACGAATGAATAGAAAGACCCCGGCCGTAAAAATGAATTGCCGTACCAGGGAAGTTATAGCCACCCACTGCATCTGGTCATAAGCCTGAAAAACCCATTTCAGAAGTCCCGGTATTCCGAACAGGGTTAAACCGTAGAGCAGAACCACTTGTTTTACCAACCATGGTTTATCAATGATGCCAACCAGAATTGCCAATACGATAAAGGCTCCCAGAGATAGTAGAAACCGTGCCGTAAGGATAGATGCGGTGAAGTAGATTACGATGTTCTTGTCCTTAGCAACTTCAACTGCCCCATACTTATCGAAACCTCCATCCACGAGCAGACTGAAAACAAAAGCCACTGCTATGGCAAACTCAACGATACCAAAAGCATCCGGTCCCAGTACCCGAGCCAGATAGGCAAATGCCACCATGGTGAGAATCTTACCGAGGAGTTCCCCTCCGGATAAGATGATAAAATTTATGGCCAGATTAGGAGTTTTAAAGGTTTGATGACCCATGGGTGGAGTATTCTTTTAGCCGTAATCGACAATTTAAATGAATAAAATCACGCAAATTTCTGGAGCGGTATAAGGACTGCACCGGGCTTTATCTCTCCTCTTTCTTACATACCGCATAGAATAAAGGTCCCAGCACATAAAGCAGATGACGACTCACCGGCAGTTGTCGGGCTATATGGTATAAATCGATCCATCGATTCATCCATACCGAGAAGTGGACACGCTGACCTTCGGGGACATAGGGTAAGAAAATTTGGTGACGTTTAAATCCTGTCCTATCCAGCAATCGGGATAACCTCCAGAGGGAGAGGAGATTTCTCTGCGGGGGGATTCCTCCCTGCCGACGGACATAGGCATCGGTCCAGCGTCGGGGTAGGAATCCTCCGGCCCAGAGTCCGGTGTGGGGATCTGGTCCTAAGCTGAAACGGTTAGGGGTGGTCAGGAATAATCTCCCACCCGGTTTCAGGACACGATAGACTTCTTTTAAGGTTTGGGTTTGATCTCGTACATTTTCGATTACGGAATCCCCTGCTACACGGTCAAATACGGCATCTGAAAAGGGCAACGCTTCGGCACAGGCACACAGGAGGGGAATATCTAAACCGGCTTCGCTTAACCGCTTCTTTCCCACCACCAGCCAGCGAAAAGCAATATCGACTCCGACTAACCGGGTGAATTGAGGTGCTGCAGCTACCAATAAAGGAGCCGTTCCACAACCGATTTCCAGCAGGCTGGCAGGTGAGGTTTCAGGGTAAGTACCCGACTGGCTCTCCCAGGCCGCCAGGGCCGCTTTTGCTCGGGCTACTCCCGCCATAAGTCCTCGCTTATACTGACGTGCATGGTGAGGGGGTACCACCGAGGTCATGCTGTAATAGAAATCAATCAATCCGGAGAAGTCCAGGTCATTGAACCGCTCGGCTACCCGAAGGCCTTTGGCTCGATCCGCTTCCAGGTCGATATAAGGATCTGGAAAAATGCGCAGGTCTGGAATTTCTAAAATAACCGGATACTGCCTGTTACAAGGCTCACAACGCAATTCCTTCTGTCTATCACCCACTTCTTTCAGATCCCCTTTGCAAAGGGGACAAAAGATTTCTATTCCTTTGAAGATCATTAAAGCCTCTCTGTAAACTTCTAAAGTTTTTCAAAATCTCGAAGATTTTATAGCCAAATCTTCTTATCTTGTAGGTTCTTCGACGGCCTTTCTTGTTCCCTGGGTTAGGGGAGTCAATGAATCTCCAGGTCGACCCGTCAGATATCCTACCAACTCACCCCAGGACCAGACGGTCGTCATAAATCCAATCATCGGAAGGGCCCGGATAAATTCATCCAGGTATCGGCGTTTACGGAGAACATGGAACATCACACGCCCCGTCAGGAGAAGGGGTAAGGGAATAGAGCAAACCGCATAGGATAAACGCTGAAGCAGAGTCATTGAAGCCACGCGCGTACTGGCGAAGAGACGACCGAAGGCGTAGCGTTCTCGGATTGCTCTATGAAAGGTTAAACTACGTTGCTGGCGTACGAGGATTTTAGGAGATAGCCAGAGTACCTTACCCTTCGCCTGCAGGGTCCAATTTACAGATGTTTCATGAAATTCAGTGGCCCATACCGAAGCAATCGCTTCTAAGTCTTCACGCTTATAGGCTACATTACAGTCGGTAAGATAAGCTGAAGGGCCCTCAGGTACCGGATTCGTATAACGACTGAAATCACAGAGGTAGATAGCCCAGTTGAGGGTCGTATCCGGTTTTTCCTTATCAACGGCTCCTCCTACGGCGGCATAGGGACCCCGGTGGGTTTCTAGAATCCGGGCACACCAGTCCGGGTCTGGAATACAGTGGTCCTCGGTCAGTGCTATGATCCTTCCCCGTGCATGATGGAAGCCCAGCGCCCGAAGTTCTGCATAGGTACGATGTCCTTCGAGGGTCAAGAACTGTACCTCAGGAAATTCTGCACGGAGCGTCGTTATATCTCCCAGACTTTCATCGTGAGGTACAAGGATCTCAAACACCGGTACGCCTGTTTGCCGGGTTAATGCCTTTAGACAACGAATGAGGTAGCTTTTTCCTTGTAAAATAACTACAACTACCGTTAATTCAGGTCTGGTCGGAGCCGACTTGAATTCGGAAGAATTTTTGTTTTTCATGATTTTTCTTAGCCAGGAAGAGGAGTGCTTTGTATAGTTAAATTTGAATAATCATTTTGCCCTCATCCCCGGCCCTTCTCCCCCTCCCTCACCCTCCCCGTCCACGGGGAGGGAAGGGGTGGGGGCCATATAATCAAATCGAGTAGCTCATCCCTTTTCAGTGTTCGAACTCTACCCTCCAGCCTCGATACTCAAAGTCCTCTCCTCGGAGCGTCAAGGATTCGTTCATCCGTCTGATCCCCTGGTCTTTTCATCAATTCTCCAGCGCCTGGGTAAAGCCAGATAGTAACCAACTCCGATGGCCAGGATTCCTGTTGCAGCCAGCAGAGACGGTAGAATTTTCAGGATTTTCTTCTCTTCCGTAATAAATTTAAATTCCTCGAAAAAGTGGAACCTTTCGATGATGGCCCTCATCCGATTTAGGCGATCTCTGCGAACGACTTTTCCATCGGTCATCGAAACATGATAAAGAACAGAGGGATCCTCCTCGAAGGCAATTCGGTACACTGGTAATGGTCCTGCAATATAAGAAAAGTCATGCCGATCGATACGCTCGATTCGATAAACCCGGCTCTCTGAAGGAAAAGCGTCTCGGGCGATCTGCTCGGCAAGCTCAGGGGTCATGGTAAATATTTGACCGGATCGGGCGTCAACGATTCGGGGGCCATAAGCTTTCATCGAGACCTCATAGACGATTAAATTTAAGATCCGCTTTAAGGTAACCCTTTCCACTTCCGGAGAGGTCCCAGGAAGGTTGGCCAGAACCGTAGCCACAGCCTCCGTAGGGGATATGGTAATATCCTGGAGATCTGTCGGTTTTAGCGTCCATTCACGCGGCGACCACATCGGTGATAGAGAAGGTAAAATCAAGGAAATACCACTCACGGCCTGTACTAAAAGGAACAAACCTCCCGTAATTCCCAACCATTTATGAATTTGATATAAAGTTCTCCGTTTCATCTCCTTCTACTTAAATTGTAATTTAGATCCTATTCTCAGAAATAAACCGGCACGAAACATCATTCCTGTTCATTCCAACTTGTAGTACTTGGTTTTGCTTAACTTTTAAGTGGTCCTCACCCCCGACCTCTCTCCCACGCTGCGGGAGAGGGGAGTTGGAGCATAGGTGCCAGGTTAAGCTGAAAAGCCCCGTCAGGGGCGAACCGTGGGTAGCCCTCGACGCAAGTCGGGGGATTCAGTCATTCAGAATTTTTTCAGCTCCGAAGGAGCGGCCTGTGAAACGGGTCGCCCCGCTGGGGCTAACCTTCTTATCCTGGCGTGTAGGCCCCCTAATCCCCTCTCCCGAAGCTTCCGGAGAGGGGGTTTATCAGAAACCGGCCCAAAGATCCTCTCGCGCCCCTCTCCGCCCCCACCCCTTCCCTTCCCCCCCCCCGTCCACGTGGGGAATTCCCCCGCGAGCGGGGGAAGAGGAGAGAGGGGCCGGGGGTGAAGGCAGAGAGTAAATAGCGTTTTGTACAGAATATAAACCGGCAATTCCTGTCATATCGGGTGGTTCTTATCTGCCTGTTGGCAGGCAGATAGCTACCTGCCGGATTTATGATGCACGGGATTCAGAAGAAGGTTTGATGCGTTGCCAGGATGGATTTAATGGCATCCAGGATCAAATCTGCAAAGGCCTGTTCTCCTGTTGGGTTAAAATGGCAGTCATCCACGAGGAATTCCGGTCGTGAAAGGGTTGTATTGGCATCTACCAGAGCAACTCCCCACTTCCTGGCAACCATTCTCGTAATTTCATTGTTCCCGACCACCCAGTTAGAAATCACCGGTAACGTTTGTCGGTTTCCTCTTAGGACATCGGAGCTATATCCTTTTGGATAAAAAGGGATGGTAGAAAGGATAACCCTACCACCTTGTTCGTTTGTCAGTTGAATCTCCTGCTCAAGATTACGACGGAAGGTTTCGGTTCGCCGATAATCCCTTGCATTTTGCAATAATTCCTCATCTGTGGGAAGATTTTCATATCTGATGGATCCATAGGCCGGGTTTTCCTCACGTTGAGAGAATCCTAAGCGTCCCCGGCCCGATGTTGCAACAAGCATAAAGAGATGCGAGACCCGAAAGAGTAATTTATAGGTATAGTTGCTATTACGGAATTGATACCCTACCTTACGATAGTGACTATAGTCCTCCTGGTAATTGTTAAATAGCTGAGGAAACACTTCGTTTCGACCATCGACAATCACTACGATATTTGGATGTAGAGTTAGTACCCGCAAACGGAGATTAATTAAGGTTTCTCTGGAGTTCCAGCCAGGTACACCGGCATTCAATACCTCAACTCGACGACCTGGAAGTAAAGTATGCAGGCGGTTTTCCAATTGAACGGCAGAGGTTTCTTCATCACTCACAGCAACTCCATAGACGGTTGATGCACCCATCAGTACAATTCGCAAGGTCCTAGGTGGTTTTTCAATGGAAAAGGAAGGACCCCGAAAACCATAGCTGTTATGTGAGAATCGACCAGAATGAAAATTCGGTTTCAGCATATATCCCAGGATGGGATGGCTGGTAAAGCGGCCCCGATTTTCCGTATGATGTGTAAGTTGGAATACTTTCTCTGCAGGCCAGTACCAGGCAACCCACACCCTGGCAATAAGTTCAAGTCCCAGCAAGGCAATTCCACTACTCCAAAGAAACCACCCCGGCCATTGTAACCAGAGCCTCTGACCGGTCCGTTTTTTTCCCTCTTCGTTGGTGGGCATACGCGCCAAAATAAGACTTAACTGGGAGCGCGACGTCTGCATCACCCCCCTCACCCCCTGTCCCCCTCTCCTCAAGCTTGAGGAGAGGGGGACAGGGGGTGAGGTAGGGGCTGAAAAGCCCCGTCAGGGGGCAAACAATTGGTAGCCCTCAACTTTCGCCGGAGAATTCAGAAATTTAGAATTTTTTAAGCTCCCTGGCAGCGCCTTGTTAAAGAGATCGCCCCACCGGAGCTAACATCCTTATCCCGGCGCTTATCGGAGCCGAGGGTGATGGAATCACCATAAGGAATAGTACTTACGGAGCTTTTAAGGATTTATCAAAATTAACTTTACAAGGCATAGTTTTTCTTACCATCCGGCTGAAAAGTCTAAAAAATTTAGAATTAACCTTCCAGGAAAGTACGAGATGCTGCATAGGCTATCTCCACGGCTCTTAAACCATCATAACCGGTGGCTAATTCTGTTCGTTCACCCCGGATCGCCCGGGAAAAGGCTTGAAACTCCTGAATAAAGCTCCGAATCACGATCCAACGGTACGAGCGAAGATGTTCCTGGATAAAAGTTAGAGGAAAGAAGTAAGTTTTTCGCCGTATAGGCCCCCCACGTTCCGGGGACCAAAGAACTTGAGTTAACATAGGGAAACATCGGGTCCGAATACAGCCTCGGGTTCCGTAAATTTCAATTGAAAGACGATATCCTCTCCATTCCGTCCAGCTTGCCTGGAGAGAGGCGATTTTTCCGGTGGTACTGCGAAGAAGGGCAAAGCCATTATCTTCACAGCCCTTGAACTCCCATACCCCATTGGTAGCAAATCCCTTGACTTCTGCCACTTCCCCAAGGAAATAGCAAGTCAGGTCGATGAGATGAATGCCATTATCCCGAAAGGCCCCCCCTCCCATAATTTCGCTCTCATGCAACCAGGATTGATTGTGTTCTGCAGCAGAATATCCGGTATAACTACGGATATGATCCAGCGTACCGATTATTCCGCTGTCCAGAAGCTTGCGCGCTTTCTGAATAGAGGGATAGAATCGATAATTAAATCCTGTGGCCAGGAACCGACCACTCTGCTTTTCTACTTCGAGAATACTCTGACATTCATCGGGGGTCCGGGCCAGGGGCTTCTCACAGAGTACATGCTTACCCGCTTTCAGTGCTTCCCTGCACATCTCGGCATGGAAGTGCGGAGGAGTTGAGATAATGACGGCCTCCACTTCCTCCCGATGAACCAGAGAGCGCCAGTCGGGTACTACTATCCCACCGTAATGGATAGAAACCATTCGGGCTCGATCCAGATCAATATCACTGACGGCTTCTAGCCGGAATTCCGGCACCTGCTTTAATGCTGCTGCCCGTAATGAGCCAATTCCACCACATCCAATAAGTCCAAATCGCATGATGAAAAATTTTTGCTTCCCAGATAGGAGTATGGGAGTAGGGAAGTATATTCTCCTATACTCCTACACCCCCATACTCCCCTACCTCCACACTCCCACATCCCCATACTCCCCTACTCCCCTACTTCCTATTTTTGTTGGGAAATCATAGAACGGGTTGGAACCAATTGCTCCCTTTTAAGAAACAGGGCTATTTTCTCGGCCACCAGTTCTCTTCCCTCTCGGGTTAAATGAATCTGATCTTCCAGGAGGTGTTTTTTTCGATCTATATCCGGAAATAAATCTAGCATAGGGATACCCAGCCGTTCACAAATTGCTTTCAACTTCTGTTGGGGTTTGGTTACGTAAGCCCGGTCTCGCGCCAGATAGTCTTCCCGGAGCTGCTCACCAAACGGAAATACAACCAAAAATACACGAAAACCATGGGTCTTGCCGAGTTCTACCATCTCCTTCAGTTGGTTTTCAATGGGAGGCCACGATTCATCCTTCCAGGCTGTTCTAAAATCCGGTCGATAATCAAAGGTGAAGCCTTCCTGCGTTTTCAGTTCGATGAGACTCTCAAATATACTGAGCTTATGCCGTAACCATACAAGAAAATGACTTTTGCGTGCAAGCTGGTAAGCCGTACTGTCCACCGAATGAACGGCTTCTTCTGTAAACTCATAGGTATCACTCACAATTTCCCCATTTTCAACCTTAAACTGGTGGAGAAATTTATGAAGGTCATTTAAACAAAAACTTACGCCTATAAGATCGGGATTGAATTTTAATCCGTATTTTTTTAAATAAACAAGTTCCTGGTAATTGGTATAACCCTTTATTCCGGCATTGATGGTCTCTATGGGTACAAGATCAGGGTCTTTATGGAGGTTAGTTTCTAGTCGTCCCACGTAAGTATCTTCAGGGTTATCCCCATAAAAAGGGATGGAATCCCCCAGGATTAAAAGTCTAAATTTTGTTTTTACAGGATCAATGGGTCTATTTCTCAATCCATCTGAGTTAAGATCTTCATAGTCAGGTCGTGGTCGGTATAAAAGGTCTTCATCATAGATAGCCCAGGGTTTAGAGGACTTGTGCATCCAGTTGCTTAACCCTTCGATTCCACGGAATCCCAGTTCTAAGACAATAAAAAAAATTATCAGACTCATGAGAGCCAGACTTACTTTTGCCAACAAATCCTTAAGAATTTGCGAGGTTTTCATTTCACTTTCCCCTCTATTTTTAATCCTCTACCACGTGGGTTTCAAAAATATTTCGATACCTTCGCCATTTTTCCTGGTCAAAATCACCCTGTTCATTTAGACAATCCACGGCGGAGTAAGCCATGTATAAGGCATGGTGGGTATTATCATGGGCAAACAATCCTTGACGGCCAAAGGTTAATAAGCCTCCGATGCCCTCAAGGTAATGATCCAGAAGTTGAAAATACCTTTCAAAACCTTTTTGATAGATGGGATAGGCATGTTGAATTCGACGTGTGAATACCTGCCGGATAGGAGCCGTAACAGGTATCTTTGCGGTACTCAAGGCTTCCAGGACCATTCGACCCAGGTCTTCATCTTTCATCCCCCAAACCTCCTGGGAGGTTTCACAGGGTAATTCGGCACATAAAGCTGTCAGACCAACAGGTTCCACCGCGTTGTTATAATTTTTAGGTTCAGAAATCCGCGTAATAGGAATTTCCGGTTCTGGAAAATAGTGGGCATCGAATTCACTGAATCGATCCTGTTCCAGCACCAGATAGATAAGGATCATCGCTCTAAACCTGATTTTTTTGGCGGCCAGAATGACCTCCTCCTCGGGCCTGGGTTGCAGGCTTTGGATAAGTATATTTAGAGGAAGGGTAGACCAGACGTAATCAGCCTGTAAAGTATGCCGGGTCAAAGGGTCTTTATAGGTAACGGCCTTAACCCGATCCCCTTCCCGGTATACCTCCTGTACCCTGGCGGTGAGGATAATTTCGGCCCCTTCCCGGATAGCTGCCCGGGAGAGGGCTTCGGATATCTGGCCGTAACCCCGTCTGGGATAGTAGAAGTATGGACGATTACCTTCCCGCCCCGTGGATGGGGAGGAGTTCCCTAGTAACTTTGAAAAAACTTTCTTAAACATCTTTCCCAAAGAGTTTGCAGCAATCCTTCGCCGGGCCTGAACATCGGATATTTCCTCGGGAGCTATTCCCCAGATCTTGCGGGCATAGGGGAAGTAGAAATCCCGACAGATGGTTTTACCCAACTGACCCTCCAGCAGGGAAGCAAATGTTTCATCCCGATCGGATTTTTCCTTTGAGGGAGGCAGGATTTTCAGGGACGCATCGGTCAGGACACCCAGAGCAAATCTGAGTGGCAGCTTCATAAGAAGATCCAGGGGTTTAAGGGGAAAGTGAATCCATCTGTTTTTTAGACGGATACGACCGTGTCGAGGTCGAAGCAACAAATCATTTCCCAGTAACTGTTGAAGGTCTTGGAGTATCGCCGGGTTACAGGCCGGATGAAGGCGGTGACTTCCGTAATCCAGATACAATCCTTCCACTTCGAAACTCCCTGCATTTCCACCCACCCGATCCCGTTGTTCCAATACCGTAACCCGGGCTTTTTTGTGTCGTGCTAACTGGAATGCAGCCCCTAACCCGGCAGGTCCGGCCCCTAAGATAACGATCTGAGGTTTTGGCTTTGTCATATTTTTTTATGGGAGATACGCCAGGCCGCCCGAACATCTGACCTTGAAGTATTTCTCTTCAGGAGAAGGTAGAGGAGCCCCCCCATTCCCCCTCCGGCGACCAGAATGGTTTGCCAGAGTAGACCTAATCCTACAGAACTGGAGGCCGGGATCCCAAATCGCCCCAACAGGGTTACAAGGGCTATCTCACGAACACCCAGACCACCCATACTGATGGGCAGCGAAGCCACCAGTTTCGACAAAGGCCAGATGAGAAACCAAATCGATCTGGCCAGGTGAATGCCACAGGCTGCTCCCAAAGTGGCAGCTAACAGAACAAAGGCTCCTTGAACACAGGTCGCTATACCGAATCCGACCAGAGCTCGCTCCGGATTTTTGAGTAAGTGCCGGATGATTTGACGACAGCGAGTAATCCATAAGCCCAGTCGAACAGGTATGCTTTTCGGGAGTGGAAGGAGGAGGAAAAGCAGAGTGCAAAGGGCAAAGCCGAACAGGAAAAATAAAGCCCAGGAAAGGACCCTACGATCTTCCGTTGTTACGGCTCCGGGTGCTGACCAGATACCCAAAAACATCAGAAACGCCAGAGAAGCTATATCCAAAAATCGGTCTAAAACACTTCCCAAAAGAACGGCTTCTGTACGGGCGGGGGGCCTCCCGCCCCTACTTTCTGCCTTTCCATTGGGAAATCCCATGGCCATAGCGGCACGAACAATGTCTCCTCCTGCAATTGAAGGCAGACAAAGATTTGCAAACAGTCCGGCAAAGTAACAACGGGCCGCAACGAGGAAAGGGAGCTTGTTTTTTCCCATGTTAATCAAAAGACTCCATTTAACCACCCCCAGCACATGTCCCATCATAAACACCAGAATTGAAAATATCCATAGCCCGGGCGAAACCTGCCGAATAGCCTGCCAGAGGTCGGAAAGGGGCAACTTTACCAACAAAAACCCAAGAAGGGATAAGCTTATAATAATTCGGGTGGAAGGTTTCTGCCATATTTTGGAAGGAAAAGCACCCATATTAAGTTTTATCGTTTCAACCTTGAACCAAGTCCGACTTTTGCGATTTGATCCGCCAGAAGGCCTAAGGCCCAAACAATGAAGGCTCCTAAAAATCCTGTTACAGCCGTTTCAGATAGATTTTCAAGAAACAGATCATAAATAAACTTGGCAACTCCGATCAAAAAAAGTATCAAGCCCAGGGGTAGAAAGACCCGTAAGGGATTGAAATAAACAATGGTTCGTACGATAAGAAGTGAAAAGTGGTATGTATCGACGGGTCGGATCTTGGATTGTCCGACCCGGCGATAATATTCAATGGGGTGGTAGTATACCAGGTAATCATTACAGAGAAGAGCCAGGGTAATGGTGGTTGTAAACGAAAAACCCGAGGGCAAGATGTAATAAAACTGCTCTACTACGGCCTTCTTCATAACCCGCAGACCTGAATTAAGATCGGGTATAGGTTGTTCCGCCAAATAACTGGCCAGTTTTGTCAGGAACCATTTAGCCGGTTTTCGAAGGGAGGGGATCTGGGCATTGGGGCCTATCCTTGCTCCAACGACCATATCATATTCGGGAACCTTGGCCAGGAGTTCCGGAATCGCCTCGGCGGGATAAGTACCATCTGCATCGATAATAACAATATAATCGGACCTGGCAGCCGAAATACCAGCCTTAAGCGCAGCCCCATACCCTCGGTTCCTGGGAAGTCGAATCAGTTGTACCTCGTACTTGCTTGCTTCCTCTGCCGTACGATCCGTTGATCCATCATCCACGACAATAATCTGGTAATGCCAGTCTGTCTGGCCCATAACAGACCGAACTTTCTGAATCTGCTCTGCAATCGCTTTCTCCTCATTATAAGCAGGAATCACAATACAGACCGTAGCTTCCTGATCAGAATTTTTACTTTTCAGAGAATCTTCTTGCATAATTATGGAGTAGGAGCACGGCGCCGCCGTGCCCCTACAAAGGTAAATTAAAGTGCCTGAATGAGCCAAAGCCTTGGAAGTTTCTTTAACTTCAGGCACTTTAGTACACTTAAAATACTTTAGCTAGCCTTATTGGATTTGCAAACGTAAATTTCCCCCCCTCCCAGGGTACCCGGAAATATTTTAACCGGGGTGAAATCTTTAAAAATGGCGGCCATAACTTCGGGGTATCGAGATTCTACAAAGATGGGAAAGGCATAAATTAACCACGTCTCCGGGGCCTGTGCGCGAATTTGATTTAGCTGCTCGACGGTGGTAATGACTTCCCAATTTTTTTTATAATACTCCTCATATACAACGGCGGCTAATCCCACCGTTACCACGAGATCCGAAGGCTTTCTTACTTTCTCGACAAAGTTCATGGCTCCTTCATAATCCTGTTTGGGATATTGATAGGCAAAGGGTAATGAAGCTAGGGATAACCCGATGAGAAGACCAATGATGGTTGATCCAATTTTCATGCCATAAATTTCACTATTCTGACCGACCTGTAGTCCCGCGATTAATTTCCCCACGACCATGGCTCCACGAACGGCGATAAGAAGGATAAAGCCCAGAGTGTAAAAAAAGAATCGCGGCCAGATGTTATGCTCCAGGAGTGTTAGCGGAACAGCCCCCAGAAGCCCTGGAAGAACCAGCAGGGCAAATACCTTTCGATTCTCTTTTGCATAACTCCAAAGCCCACAAGTAAAGAAAAAACCGGCTACTAAGAGTCCTAAAACCCCCAGAACTCCTTTGGCAAAACCAACTTTTAAACCACGAATTGCTTCGGATATAGCCCAAAAAACCTCTGTCCACTGAGATGGAATGGTTCCACCACCTCCAAAATGGGCAACCATTTGAGGTAAAATCGGTGCATACAGGAGTGCTGTGAAGAGTCCGGTTAAACCAAATCCTATTAAGGGCATTTTCAAATCGGTCTTTACCAGTTCCCCTTTATTCTTATCGGAGTAAAGCTGCCAAACGAAAACAATGGCATGACTCAGGAGTACAAAAACCATGGTGAGATGCGTATAAATTCCCAAGGCCATGGCTATCCCATATCCGATCCAGAGGTTGATCCGATTCTGTTGCAAACCTCGAAGGAAAAGATAAGTACCCACGAGAGTCCAGAAAAGAAGTCCTGTATATCCCCGTGCATTTTGGGAAAACCAGACATGGTGATAAGAAACCGTCATCAGGGCGGTGGCCAGTAAGGCTTCCCATCTGCTGGTTATGGTTTTTCCCAAAAGATAAAGTGCCGGGATACTGGCAACCCCAAAAACAACTGCCGGTAAGCGAAGAGACCAGATATGTTCACCAAACTCTACAATGGAGAGATGGGCGAGTACCGAGTAAAGCATGTGTTGATTTTCTGAAGTATACGTGGTTAGAAGATCTCGCAGAGGTAACCGGATAAACCGGACCAGAGCTATGATTTCATCATACCAGAGTCCCTGATTCAGGTTTATGAAGCGTAATGTCAGACCTATCAACGTGAGAAGAATTACGATAACACCGGACTTTGCCATGATCGGTTGTTTACTTTTCATAGTTTGTTGGATTTTGTTTATTTTCCTTCACCATCTTGAGACCAGGTTCTCGACTAATCTCCCACCATGGCGAGGGGGAACGATGACCCGTTATTTGGCATATACGGTGATGACCCCGGGTTCAGGAATACTTGCCTGAACCGTTTGATTATCTGTAATGGTAGTATCGGGCCAGTCTACATCATACTGATTGAAAGTGGTATACTTAATGCCATAAGTACCGGCGGGCAACCCTTGAATAGAAAAAGAACCTCCGGCGGTGGCTTTAACCACTACTACATATTTACCATCGGTATTAATAAAAGCCAGGGGATCGAAGATGTTGCTGTAAGTTGTTGCCTGTATTCTCACGGCACCGCTTCGAATATATTTAAAATACTGGCGCAAGAACCTGGCCCGGCTTCCCAGATTTACAATGGGATGATCGGGATTGCTCGTATCAACCCAAAAATAACGGCCTCCGGCATCTTCGCCGGGTCCCGCTAAGGTATATTGGCCCCAGGCTGAATTTCTTCCTATTTTTAGATCTTTATGAAGATCCTCGTATCCGCTTCCAATATGTTCCAGCATGGCGGTATTAATCTTATATTGTTCTGCTCTGCCGGCGATGGTATAAAGATTGGTATCTGACACGCCACCGTAGCGATGATAGGAAAACTCAGATAAATAAGCCCGGACCCCAGGCACGCGCATCATTTCATCGAACCAGGTAATGGCCTTTGCCATATTGGTATTTGAGGGAGCAATGAATTTAGGATGGAAACCATAAGCTTTAAGGCGATTACCTGCCGCTACCATGGCCTGACCTATTTGTTTTCCAGACCAGTGAGAGTTTTCAGGTTCCAGGGTTACTTCTACGGCATCGGGTACCCAGCCGTATTTATCCTGAAGATGCAAAAAGGTTGCTAAGATAAATTCGGCATATTCTTCCGGAAAATCTTTATGTTTAAATTTGGAAGGTCCGAAGTCAACATAGGTAAGATTAATGTAGAGTTTTTCTCCCCTGTCTTCTAACCTCTGTTTTAGAGGAAGCACCATATTATCCACCCGGGCATCTAATTCCGTGAAATGAAATCCGTTTGGGTTAATGACAAAGGGATCCTCGTTATCATTTATGACCTGATAACGGACCTTTGCCCAGTCTTTATAAGACATACGTCCGGCTACGTGTTCGGCCCCATAATCTACAGGATTTTCAAGCCCGCTGGTTATCTCTAAGCGCACGCGGTTAATGCCCAATTCATTGACAGCCAGATCATATATCCTGTCTTTATATTTATGCATCGGACTATGGGGTATGAAGAAACCCGATTTAATCGTTGTGACTTCCCAACCTGTGATGGTTTGGTAGGTTACGGTTGGATTTAACTTAATGGTATGATCTGTATCTTCCCGAAGAAAAATACGGATGGGTGGGTTGACTGTGGGATAATCCAGGGGAGGTCGGTGGAGCCATGGGAACAAAGGCGGGGTCTGGAAATAAGCGACCTGTTGATAACCCAGGGTACCGTTGAGCAAGCCTTCGTAAATTTGAGGAGGACAGGTATGACTATAAGGAACTCCCGGTGGACTCGTATGGTCTGGCATTATGATAATGAACTTGGGTCTTTTTTCTTTCCACTCCTGGAGGATCTCCTGTACGGCTTTTTCGTCAACCCGGGGTCGTACATCCATGCCATAGTAGCCGATGGCCGCCTTCATGATAACTCCGGGTTTGAGGGGGGGATTCTTTTGAGAGGATCCAAAGTAATGGATAAGATCGCCGGGTTCTGTACGTGACTCTAACCATGCTCCTGCCGCATAACGGGAATCATAGATCATTTCATAGGTCAATTCTATTCCTCGTAGAAGTCCTGTGAAGAGAATTCCTCCTGCAAAGAGCGTAAAGATCAGTCGGGTCACAGGCGATGAAGAATTCCAGGTGTGTACCACCGTTCGCGCCGGGAAAAAAGCCAGTAAAAATCCCATAGGTAGTAAATAACGCATCTGGGCCGATCGTACTGACAGGAACATAAAAAGCAGGTAGGAACAGGCCGGTAAAGCCAGCAAGGCAGCCTTCGGCTCACGTCCTAGAACCCATAAGACGCTCAAAGTAGCCAATACAAGCCCGGGTAGTGTCATGATATCGACGAGGTATTTACCCATCTGCCTGGCGTATTGGAGATTTCCTTCCAGGGTATAAGGGTAGGTGAGAGCGACCGGATGGTCTCCCGTGGAAAGGTCTTCCACACGTTTATTAAGATACTTTACATGTGCAAAGTATCGTTCCGGATCTACAAAAAGACCACTTCCAATACCCAAAGCTAAAACGGCTGCCAGGAGTCCGGCAAGGGGCGCCTTCCAGAAAGCCCAGGACCATCCTCCCCCTAACTTCTTTGCGTCTTGTCCATGGAGAAGCAACAGGACCGGCGGCATTGCCAGAAAGGCTCCGGCTGCGGATTCTTTGGTCCCCAGAGCAAAGCCAACAAAAATACCCAGGCTTATGGCTCGCCGAACCGTAAGGCCATAGATAAGGCATCGGGTAAAGGCCGCCGTAGCCAGTGCAATGAAAAACAAGGTCGGTACGTCCACGTTACCGGTGCGAGCATAGTAAAACATGGGAAATACTGTCATAGCGAATAAGGCGGCAAGAACCCCTACCCGCCGATCCCATACTGTACGACCTATATCATAGGCTGCTACAACCGTTCCGACACCCATTAACATCGAAACAAAATGGGCAATCCCACTGAGTATCTTCAAAGTGCTTATGGGGTCTGACAAACCATAAGGATATACGGCCGTAAGGGTGGTGAGTTTATTTGTCAGCCCTAGATAAAGGAGATAGGGTGAGTAGGCGATTACAACCAAGAAAGAGTACATCAGGGGATAGCCGAGGTTACGATCAGGCTTGGGCCGAATAATATTATGAACCTCTGCAAGGGGACCTAAAGGTGTTTCATCGTCCACCCCCCAGGAGTGTACTCGATCCGGCCCCGTGGCATGGGGTGCGCCCCACCAGACACCTGGTAAATAGAGTATCAAGGCCAAAACGGCGATCAGAAGCAAATAACGATCCATAAGGTGTTGGTAAACACGTAGTAGGGGCGCAAGGCATTGCGCCCGTACATTGATTTGGGTTATCCACGAAGGGTTATAGCTGAGACGCGGAGACAGAATTCCCCGTATCCCCGTGTCTCAGAACTCCGCGTCTCAAACAGGGTCCTTATCCCGGTCATGAAGGAGACTGAGCTGGTAACGCTGTAATATCCAGAGTTCGCGTTGAATCATATTGCCTTGTTTGACCACAACCCCCAGAACGAATAAGAGAATGGCCAGAATCATAAGAGAGAAGCTCATCAGAGCTGTATAGGCCGATACCATCTTCAAATAGAAGAGAATCACAGCACCGATAAAGGAGATAATTCCCAAGAGCATAGAGATTAAACTCATGGCCCAGACATATCGTACAGGATTGGCGAGAACACTAAACAGGCTATGGGAGACGATCAGTTTGTTTACTTTTGAGGAACTCTTCCGCTCAATACGCCGACCCCGATACTTATATTCCTTCCATTCCAGGATGGCCGGTATCTCCCGAATTTTAAACCCAAATGCAATTGCTTTCAACATGACTTCCAGATGGAATTCTTTACCATCTTCATAGAGCGGCAGGGATTGGATTGCTTCCCGGCGATAGGCACGGGTCATACCCGTATTCATAGTGGCGGCATTGGCCATACAAGCTCGGATGATGCGATTACCGACCCGACTGAGCCATACCCGTTTAAAAGGAACATTCTTATAACCGCCTCCTGGTAAATTCGGGCTGGCCACAATCATGTCGGCATCCGGCCATTTCCGCATTGCTCCGATGAGATCCTGGATGATGGTTTCACCCCAGGACAGGTCTATTTCGGTGGTTATGATAATGTTACCCCGGGCTGCTGCAATTCCCGTTCGCAAGGCATAACCACGACCGCGGTTATAAGGATAACCCAGTACACGCAAATTCGGGCAATCTTTGGCGATTTGTTGGGCAATCTGACCTGAATTGTCCGTGGAGCCATCATTAACAAGGATCAACTCCCATTCTCCGTCCAATAGTTTGAGTTGATCCAGGAGTTGCTGGATAGCCTGCTCAATAATTTCTACTTCATTGTAAAACGGGCAAATAACCGAAATATCCATAGCCAGAATCAGAAGTCAGAAGTCAGAAAGCCCTATCCCCCTTCCCCCGCTCGCGGGGGAAGGGGGGGATGGGGGATAGAGGTGAAACACCTGCACTCCCAGTTAAGTAGGGGCGCAAGGCATTGCGCCTGTATTTCTACCTTATCCTGGCGCCTATACCCTCTTTCCCCTCCTTTTAAGGGTAAGTTAGAAAAAACCTACCTTAGAAAGGGAAGGGGAGTGAGGTACTTGCTATTCGCTATTCACTACTCACCAACTTAAAGTGAGGCGCTTGCATTCCCAGGTCTGACTTCTAAGCTCCTTTCTAAAGGGTTTAGGTACTACCTTGACGGTCCACAGCTATTCGGAACCAGAGCTCCAGGACGATAAGGCTAAATACTTGTTTGACAAACACGAATTCACCGCGATGCATGGCTTGACGAAGTTTCGAAACGGCTTCCGGTCGTAGGATGCCGCGGATACGGATTGACCTCTCGGAAAGAGTATCGTACATGAGCTCTTGGAATTTAGGTTCGGAAAAATATTTCTCTATAGGGACATAAAAGGGCATTTTCCGGCGAGATGTGATTTTTTTCGGTAAAATTCGCCGGGCGTATTGCCTCAAGATATACTTGGATTTCCCCAAACGAATTTTTAACCACGGAGGTAACCGGAGCACATACTCGACCAATTCATGGTCTAAAAAAGGAACACGGGCTTCGATACCGTGGGCCATAGACATCTTATCCTGCTTCATAAGAATATCATCGGGCAACCAGTGGGAAAACTGCAGGTGGATAATACGGTTCAGATAAGGCGCCGGGCTGTCCAAAACCTCTAGATCTCTCTCAGAGAAGGGTTTAGCTCTGTCTGGAGTCTTGGGAAAAAAAGGAATGGATTTTTTAAAATCTTCCGTGTAAAGTTCCACCGTATCCCGTGCATCAAACAGGGAGATAAGATGGCTATAAGCTTCTGGTAATTGCCAGGGTTCTAAAAGGTTAAGAAAATCCAGGACCTTAAGTTTACCTCGTCGGCCTAAACTGGCCGGGTAGCTGAAGGCTAAGTTAAGTAATCCAGCCGGGATCATGGACAGGACCGGGGGTAGAAGGGCACGCCGGATAGGGCCTGGGATAATACGGGTCATTTGATGACCGGCCAGGAGTGCTTTATGGAACAGATATCCCCCCAGTATTTCATCGGCTCCTTCACCGGCCAAGATAACTGTAACCTGCCTTTTTGCTTCACGCGCCAGTTGATACATGGGAATGACGATGGGATCTCCAATGGGTTCATCCAGATGATAAATAATCTTAGGGAGTAATTCGATATCCGAGATCCGACAGGCAATTTCGGTGTGTTCGCATCCCAGAAGTCTGGCGGTTTCAGCCGCCTCAGCCAGCTCATCATGCTCATAGTTAAAGCCTACGGTAAATGTACGAACCGGTTTTGAAACCAGCCGGGCCGTTACCGCTGTAATTGCGCTGGAATCTAATCCTCCACTTAAATAGACCCCCAATGGGACTTCTGAAATTAACTGCATGCGAACACTTCGTTCAAAATGCTCGGCAAAACCTTCCAGATATTCTTCTTCTGTACCTTTGAAAGGTCCCCCGAATAGTTCGGGTTGCCAGTACTGCTTTAAGGTGACCTGTCCGTTCTGAACGATGGCATAATGTGCAGCCGGAAGTTTCCGGAGTTCTGTAAACATTCCACCAGGACCCGGCACATAACGAAGGGTCAGATATTCATGAATGGCCTGGGGATTCAGGGTAGGTTCAAACCCCTTATAACGCAGAATTGATTTGAACTCAGAGGCAAACAAAAAACAGCGGCCCGGTAGGTGCAGGTAATAGAGCGGTTTTACACCGAATCGATCCCGGGCCAGAAACAGTTGCCGTTTTTTCTTGTCATAAATGGCAATGGCAAAGATTCCATTCAATCGTTGTAGGCATTCCGGTCCTGATTCCTCATAAAGGTGCAAAATGACTTCAGAATCCGATTTCGTTCGAAAGATATGCCCTCGCCGTAACAATTCTTCACGGAGAGGTTGATAATTATAAATCTCCCCATTATAGACCAGGACCAGGGACCCATCTTCATTCTCCATGGGTTGATGCCCCCCCGCCACATCGATGATACTTAATCTACGATGCCCCAAGCCTACCCCATCGGCCTTAAAGTAACCCACACTGTCAGGTCCCCGGTGGCGTAAAGCCTCCGTCATACTTTCCAAAAGACCTTCTTCTTTAATTCCAACATACCCACAAAGTCCGCACATTTTGTCCCTGATCCGTTATAGGAGAGTGTGTTTTTAAGTATGGGAGTGTGGGGGTATGGGAGTATGGGGGTATACTCTCCCATACTCCCATACTCTCGCATTCCCACACTCCCACACTTAATCCTCGGGGAAATTAATCCTGCGTTGCAATTTTATACCCGATCCAATTTGCTTTGGATTAATCTCCCGGAGCCTGTCGGAGTTCAATCCAGACCCTTCCCCCAATTCATGGTTAATGAAGTAGCGGGACGAGCCCATATGGATGGTGGTAAATACTTCTCCCCATTGTAAATTCTCAACATACTCGCCATCCGGTCCGGAAATTTCATCGTAAACATCCACCCTGGTTTCGTCAAATTTTATGATCCGTCTGAACTGAATCTTTAGTGGGCGTTTGCGATAAATCAGTGCCTTCACCAAATACCTCTTGAGCCATCGGCCTAAACCGGTCAAACGCCCAAAAGATAAGGTAAACAGGCGGAAAGCCACAAACCTGAAAGGTCCCATGGTGGGTCTGGAGATCTCGAAGAATATGCCTTTGACCTCGATTTTGTCCGGCTCGACGGAAAAGATCCGGTGAGGATCTTCGCACTGGGTAGAAAAAAGCTGTCCGGTATGGAGTCGACCGATATACCCACAATCGCTATAAACCAGCTTTTTATGGAAACGATCGAAAACCTTTATGACTCCTCCCTTGGCTATTCCGATATAGGCATCATAGCGTTTCCGGCGAATACGGGCGATTCCTGCCTCCGGGAACCAGACAAGCCCCGGTTGACGGGATGGTTCTTCCGGCTGGAGGGGAATACGATTCTTATCGACACAGGCCAGATAGGCAAAGACGAAATTATTAAGAAAAGGAAAATAGTTGTAACTATCCACACTTCTCAAGCTCACTGCCGCCCCATTGACTACTGAAGGTCGCATGGTCTCAGCTATCCAGGCGGCTATGGGATGGTAGGCTGCAAACATCTCAAAAGCAGCGGGGTAATAAGTCTGGGTATTACGACTGGCATATTCCCCTCCCAGACTCCCATCTGGATGCACAAAATGGGCCAGGAAGGTCATCGAACGACCTAGAGATTCTGCCAGATCTTTATTCTGGCTCAGTTGCCAGTGGCGCACTAAGTAGAAACTCCCATGGGTTTGGTATCCTGGATCGGCCCCTCCATATTCTTCGTACCAACCCTCCCGGGACTGTCGACTCAGGATTTTTTCGATAAAGTATTGACTCCGTTGTTCGAAGATCTCCTCCCCTGTAATCCGGTAAACATGATACAGAGCGGCAGCAGCAGCGGAAAGGTGATTCGAGAGAAAACCATGGGTTTCATCATTTTTGATCAACCATTGACCTGCCCGCACCATGGTCTGTCGTAGCTGGGCTTGAAGGTCCTTCGGCAAATCATTTCTAGTAAATTCAAGGGCTTCTCCCAGGTAAAAAGTTGTAAAAGCCGTAGCGGCTAAAGAACGTTCCAATGGGTAGGCCTCATCGAAACTTCCATCGGAATGTTGAATGGCCGACCAGAAACGCATTCCCAGACCGATCCAGTTCAGCAGTTTTGCATTATGAAAATAGGGGTTATTTTCCAAAGGGGTTGAATATAAAAAACTTAAAACGCATAACGCTTCCTGGAAACGAGCCCCCGGGAAGTCTACAAACTTCCAGGCCCAATAGGTACGATCACAACAGCCGGCAGTTGGACTTAAGGGTTCACGATCCATCAAACTGAGTACATGGGGGGCCTGCTCAAGGATAGAAGTAAAGTAAATTTCAGAAGCCGAAGGGTGACGGTTCATATCTTATTATTAGGTAAGAAACTGTGGGCTATAATAAACTCACAAAGACCCTGGGCAATTCTTCTATGTCCATCTTCATTAAAATGAACTACATCAAAAAATACACTGGGATCCTCTTCCAGAATGGGTCGTGCATCATAAACATACGTATAGGACTTCCGGTAAAGTTTAACGCGATTTGCGCTTATTGCAGGTCTGTTCGCAGGTAATTTTCACAGGCTTCTTGTTAGGTTGAATTGGTCGTTGGTAATTGATAGTCTATAGGGTTTCCGGTATCCAGACTCCGATGGATGAGAAAGGTCGTTTGCGTAACCGCGACAAGGGTTTCAAAATCTATGGGCATGGGACTTCCTGTTTCCAGGGCTTTTATAAAGGCAGATACCTCTTCCCTATGACCCTTGGCTTGATTAAATAAGCGATGCCGACGACGGCGGTTTCCGGCGTGCAGTGAGAGACTTCGATAATTATCCAGGATCGCCGTGCGCTGCCCGCCAAACATTTCCAGGTATTCCTTTGAAACGGTGGGGTCTCCGTTAGCCAGATAATGGATCACTCCGATGGAATGATTGGACAGATGTAGTGTGATGGTAATACTATCTCGATCTGAGGTGGGATGGGTTAAAGAGATCAAGGGTTCGGCAAAAATACGTTGGGGTAAAGCTCCCGTTAAGAAGCAGATGGTATCTACAAAGTGACACACTTCACCCAGAATACGACCTCCTCCCTCCACCGGATCGGAAACCCAGCTATCTTTGGGGAGAGACCCCGCATTAATACGATACATCACAAATACAGGTTCCTTACAGGAAGCGAAAAACTCCTTGCATTGAACGGCTAAAGGGGCAAAGCGGCGATTGAATCCGACCATCAGGCGTGGCCTTTCCAGGGATCGTACCACCCGGCAGATTTCGGCTAAGGATTCCGGTGTGAGTGCAAGGGGTTTCTCAACAAAAACAGCCTTTCCGGCCCGCAGGGCGTCGAGGGTCAACGGAGCATGCAGGTTGTGTCGGGTTGCAATAACCACGGCGTCGATTTCTTTATCCTGGATAATGTCGGTTGGGTCACTGGTGCAATAGCCTGCACCGTAATATTCTGCCACACTCTTGCTGGTAAACCCCGATGACGTACAAAACGCGTGGAATCGTACGGATTTTTGGCGGGCGAAGGCAGGTAGTAAAATCCCCTTTGCAAATTGCCCGGCACCGATGACCCCGATACGAATCGGACGCCCGATAGGGCGAGATGAGTAAGAAGGTAGGGTTATACGCGAAGGCTTCGAGGATTCACCCGGGTACTCGAGTACAATGGCGATGGCCGACTCTTGTTTTTCTCCCGTTACCAGTTGATAAGCCGATTCGGCTTCATCGATGGGAAATCTATGGGTAATCAGAGGGCCGATTTTGACATCGTTTCTGGCTACCAACTCCAGAAACGCCGACATATTACGCCCTTCTGTCCATCGAACATACGGAAGGGGATAATCCAGGCCGTGGATCTCATAAGCCGGATCGTATCGCCCGGGACCGTAGGAACGGCTTACAACCATTTTAAGCTCTTTTTCATAATAGGGGCGACGTTCGATGTGCATTCCCACATCTCCGATTATAATGACCCGACCTTTAAGTCGAGAAATTTCCGCGGCCTGTCGAACAGGTTCATCCGACTTCGTAGCTGCACAGATCAACACCGCATCGGCCCCTTGTCCGCCGGTAAACTCCGCAACGGCGCTGACCAGATTCTTAGGATCTCCCACCGTCCTGTGGGCTCCTAACCTGGCTGCCAGCTCGACTTTATAGGGATCAAGGTCTGTGGCAAGCACCGTTGCACCGGCGCACCGGGCCAACTGGGCAGCGATCTGACCCACCAGACCAAGCCCCATCACTACGACCTTCTCTCCCAGCTCGATTTCTGCCAGTCGCACCCCTTGCAGGGCAATCGCACCAAGGGTTACAAAGCAGGCCTCATCATAGGATAATCCCTCCGGGATTTTGACCGCCAGATTACGAGGTATGTAGTTAACTTCTGCATGGTTTGCGTAATTAAGCCCGGCGCAGGCTACCCGATCTCCGACATGGAACCCGATGGCTTCCTTACCCGCTTCAATTACTTCTCCCGCGCAGGAATACCCCAACGGAATCGGCGAGCTGATGAGATTTTTTACCACCTGATAGGTATTCCAGTAACCCTCTTGCCTGGCCTTGTTGAGAACTTTACGCGCGAGATCTGGACGGTCCAAGGCCTTTCCGATGGGCCCTTTGTTGGCGAGGGCCATGATGGCTCTTTCCGTACCCAGGCTGATAAGGGATCTCCGAACACGAACCAAAATACCGCCCGGTTGTAAAGCTGGCGGAGGAACTTCGTCTACCTGAAGTTTTCCGTTCTTGAGATTCTGCACAACGATTTTCATCTTTGTCTGTTAGCCATTTTGCAAGCAAGACGCCTGCGCTCCCGGTGGAGCAGTTGTCACATTCTGGACCAGAGCCCGGGTATCAACAAACGTGTATTCACGGCGGACGATTTCTAACATTTCTTCACACCGGTGGCGCTTGGGCTCACCCTTCATATGGGATAACGTGAATAACCTGGATTTCCAGCCGGTTAATCGATGGGTTGGAAGAGGATCTGCAAAATCTGTCAGGTGAAATAATAATACCAGGGGGGTACCCGTTCGTCGGAATTTTCGTAAACCTAAACGGAAATACCACGTACCCAAAACTAAGCTATAGCAGGGATGAAAGGGTAAAGGAAGAGGGGCATACCCGGGCAAAGGTAATTCTACAAGTGATCTATTCTCCAGTGGACGATGGGGCAACCTGCTTAACCCGGTAACCCCAACCTTCCGGGCAAACCGGACATCTGAAAATAGCGACGAGTCATAAAGGTATCCAGCCCTATCCACCAGTTCCAGTACCTCCCGATCAATATCGAAGTCAGGTGCTCGAAACCCGAAGACTTCGACGCCCAACCCGGTCATAATCCGTTCCCGACTCTCAAAAATCTCACGACGTTTTTCCTCGAAAACAAGAGTGGTTAATTTTCGATGGGTAAACGAATGGGAAGCTATTTCGTGACCTCGTTTCACAGCTTCTTTAATCAACCCACACTTACCAGGATGGTTCAGGTCTTCGGCAATAACAAATAGTGTGGCCCGCACTTTGACTTTGTCAAAAAAATCCAGAGCCTGTTGTAGACCCGTCTCAAAAAGCGGATCATCTTGGGCTTCATAAGACCACCCATGGATGCGATAAATCTGGGTTCCCCCATCCAGATCCAAATGTATCATTGCAGGAGGCTTACTCAAATTTTGGTTAGCCTTAAGAGCCAAAGTCACATCTGTTGTTAGTCTAATCATAGCAAGAGTTGTTAGTCTTGGAGGAGAACCAGTTCATATTCATGAATGTACTAACTCCCAGGGTAGATCGCTTCTATCTCCTACCTTATAGACCTGTTTCATCCATTCAATAGTCTTGGGTACTCCTTCCTCGAGGGTGGTTTTGGGATTATGACCAAAATCCTTTTTAGCTTTCGTGATATCTGGGCGCTTATTCTGTACGTTGTGTTTATCTTCCGGTAGGTAAGTGACCAGACTATCATCTTTACCCAGATATCGGAGAATCAAATCACTCAATTCACGAACGCTACGAAACTCCTCCCCCCCGATATTATATACTTCCCCTGGGATAAAATTATCACAAACCTTGGCCAGGGTGGGGATAAAATCATCGATGTACATGAAGACCCTGTGGTAACCTTCATAGACCTGATAGGGTAATCCGTGTAAAGCCCGGTAAACAAAGAGGCAAACTACACTTCTGTAGTTATGATAATACTCACCAGGACCGTAAGCGTTGAAAAAACGGAGACGCACACAGGGGTTCCCGTAGCGCTTCTCGAAATTCATAATTTGGATCTCATTGACCCATTTTGTAGTGGCGTAATCGTTATGTTGAATGATGGAATGGTGAAGGGGAATATTTTCATGCAGAATATCTTGATGGCGGTCTCCATAAATTTCTGAAGAACTTGCAAAGATAAGTTTAAATCCATGTTTACGCTGTAATTCCAGGATATTACGGGTTCCGATTACATTGGTTTGCCAGAGCGTATCATAGTACTCTTCTCCGTTAATACGCCCGAATTCAGCCGCTAAATGATAGACGTAATCATATCGCTGCTCGAAAACGCGCTCCAATTGTCGATAATTGGCTACATCTGCACGGTAGTATTGCTGATCCGGTTGATGTTGCAGGTCGCAACCCCAAACGTTATGCCCGCGTCGTCTTAACTCGCGGACCAGGGGTCGACCCAGGGTCCCTTTAGAGCCGGTAACAAGAATATTTGCCATGGTTCCCCCTCCCCATTAGAAAACCCACAGATGGGAAATCCAGTTCAAAGTTACGGGATCTTCTTAACCCTTCTGTAGAACTGGACCCAACTGCCAGCCGAAAGTTGCAGGTTCTTAATGATTTGTTGTAACCTACCTGTCTGTCGGCAGACAGATATGCCTTAGTGGAATGGTTATTAGGGTATGTACTTATTTTCAAAAATCAATAAGGTAGTGTAATTGCAATAGGCCAGAATCTGATTTATCTATAACTGGAGACCTGTCCGGGTTTTTTGAAAACCAACAGAAAAGGAAATTTTGCCTTATATTGGTTATCGAGGACGAACCCATGGTCTCCAAGAAACTCCGTGACTGAGGTTACAAACCTTGGACCGGAATAGAAGAACCATATACGATCCACACCTTCAAGGTCGAGTTTATCTAGCTCCTTCCAGGGAAGGATAGGTTGTAACCAGGTTGCCATACGGGACGGGAGAATTTCAACATGGTCAGAGCGACCTAGCCGTCGTGTCCATTCCCAGTAGACCTGCCAGCCCAAAGGCATATGTTTGTCGCAAAGGATCAAATCTGAATCTCCCATTTCCCGAGCCACAAGTAAAGTACCCTGACGTGCCGGCGAAGGGGTCATATTCTGTTTAAGCGTGAGAAGGATGCTTGCCAGGACCCACGGGAGAAAAATACCCATGAGTATAATCTTATTTACACGACCATCGAAATAACCTAAAAACACCAGCAATAGCCAATATCCCGTTAATCCTACCAGTACATATCGGGCGTGTAAGACCGGTGTGAACCCCAGAGAGAGGCCATAGAGGAGGGTAATAGGGGTTCCACAGAGTAATACAGAAATCCAAAACCATCGAGCCGTATCCTCTCCACTCCGACGGGGAGGCCAAAGTTGATAAATCTTTCGCCCTGCCAGAAACAATAATATCAGGTGCAGGAATCCCGCAGCTATCTTGAGGGTGGGTCGTAAGGCCTGTGCATGTAAGGGTGGTAAGGGAGTTCCACCCCCTGGATCCTCACCGGATAGAAAGAAAAAGGGAAGTTCTCCCAGGACGATGGTCGGGTCCTTGCGTATGGCAATCACATTGGCTTCGATTCCACGGGATTGATAAACAGGGAACACATAAGCGACCCAGGGCAGGAGAGCCAGGCAAGGAAGTATCGCAGCCATCAGAAATGTCCACCGACGGGGTCCATAAAGCCAGTTTATAATGACAAATGCCGGTAACAAGAGTAGCCCAGATCCGTGGGTATAGGCCATTAGAGTCATCACCAAGGCCCAGGCCATTAACCTGGAAGTATGGGGTTGTTTCCGCCATTGCTCCCAAATCAAGATGGCTACTACTGCCAATAATACCAGCAAACCGTACATTCGAACCAGATTCACCGCACTACCTATTCGAAGATAAGGTACCGAAAACAGGAACGCAGTCAGTCGCCAATGGGAGGTTATTTGACTGGCCAGATAGGTGAACAGAACAAGGGTTAAACTGCCTATCCATAAGGCCGATGCCTTTGCCGCACCATCGGTATGTCCAAAGATATTAAGCCACAGGCGTTGGAAGAGGTACGAAAGGGGAGTCTGGACCAGATCCAGGCGGGCAAACTCTAACTGCTCTTTAAGGGGTTTAGCCGCCAGTAGTAACGGTCGGATCTCATCGGGAATAAGTGTTCGATTCCAACCTATGAATCCAACTATCCCGTATAGCAAGACCTGGAAGCAGGCCCACGTCTGCCAGTTGTCTAGTTTCCAAAAGGAATTGAGTTGACTCGCATTGAGCTGTGGGAAAAATTTATTTCTTTCCATCATGATCGGGTTGGATCCCGTAAATCGAGTCTTTCTTTGACAGGAATTCTCGCATCACTTCCACGTAGGGTCTCGCCGGGGAACCGATCACTCTTCCGTTTGCCGGTACATCGGTGATAACATTGGAACAGGCTCCGATCACAGCATGATCCCCAATGGTCACTCCCGCTTTGATAAAGCAGTTTGAACCGATCCACACATTAGATCCAATCTTAATAGATTTCCTTCTATAAGCCTGTCTACTGGCATAACCCTCTTTGCTGAGCATGGAGTGCTCCTGGGCTATAATCACGCAATTCGGACCTATACCGGTATTATCTCCGATTTCAATACCGCCTAGCGCATCGATGAGCACATTCTGATTCGTCGCAAAGTTTTTTCCTATAGATAACCCATAACTGTTTACAATGGTACAACCCCGGCTGATCCAACAAAATCCGGCCAGCCTTTTCGTCGTGCATTTAAGGAACAGGTATCTGAGAACAACACCTTCAAACCCCGGCCAATTCCGGATAATCCACCAGATATATTCCTCTGCACCCCGGATCAAAAACTCCTTGAGGCTATAGTGGGATATTATGTGTTTAACGTTGGGAATCATTTTTTACCTGGGGTAAAAGTTCTTCTACGGCTTCCATAATCAGTTTTACGCTTAACATCTCTACGATTTTCTCATCGGTAAATTGGACTCCGAATTCTTCTTCCAAAGCCAGTATCAGGTTCATATGCTTCAGGGAATCCCATGCTTCAATATTTTCCGGAGAGGATTGTTCATGGATCTGATCTAGGGGGAGTCCTAAAACCTGACTCACTATCTGAAACACTCTTTCTTTCATTTTTCCTATCCTTCCTCAACAGGTTCTTATACTCTAGGGTTTTTCGACTACTTATCGATCTCAGAATCGATGTGTTTGAAGAATTGAGATTCGCACCGTGTGAAGGTCGTCAAATCCATTTGAAAGGAGTAAACCTGATCAGCCACTCCGACGGGTTTAAAAGCCTGATTCAGATAGAAATCCTTGACCTGACCGTTCTTAGCGGTCGGCCGATACTCACCCATCGCGACTTTACTTCCTTTCAACTTAGCCCGTTTCAAACACTGAATAAGAAAAGCCTCCTCAACCCCTCTTCCCAGTACTCGACACGAGAGTAGGAAACTATCCAGGATCGCCTGATCTGCTTCATATTTTAGAATACAAACCCCTACGATGCCGGAATCTCCAAATCGATCTCGAAGCCTTAAATAAATTACATCGGCAGAATCGCTTTCACTCAATCGTTGAATATCTGCATCGGAATAACGCCGGGTGGTAAGGTTAAATTGATTGGTTTTCTGGGTCAATTGCGCAATGCGAGGGATGGAAAACTCATCTGCAAAGCGAATCTCTAAAACCATCTCCAGGGAAGCATAATAGCTCTCTAAATTTATACTTTCCCTTTGAAGCTGCTTACGAGCGGCTTCAGCCCTGTACATCATCCCGCGGTTACGATCTTCTTCTGAGAGGGCTAAGGTCTCAAATAACCCACAGGAAGCCAGGATCTCCCGATATTCAATGGCTCGATCCCGAGGTAATGGGATAACGGTCACTTCGGGAAGGGTCTGACGGATCAGATGGATTTCAAAGTCACTATCGTCCATAAAAACGAGACTATCCAGACCGATGTTTAAATCTGCAGCAATCTGCTGAAGGTTGGTGGCCTTATCCCGCCAGTTAATCTGGGCCGTAGCAATATGCTCCTTTTGAAGGACCATCTCCGGATGCTTTTGGAATACTTCCCATACCTCTTCTTCATTGTTTTTACTGCAAAGCGCGAGAATAACGCCGCGATGATAGAGATTTAAAATCTCTTGTTGAAACTCATAATAAGCAGAGCCGGGATAAGTTTTACCGAGCTTGATGCCCGCAAGCCCATCTTCGCCGATGGTTCCACCCCAGAGAACATGATCACAATCCAGAACCAGACATTTTTTGCTTTTACCTTTAAGGGGCCGAAGATATTTAAATACCTCCCGGGCTATCTCCTGCAGGGCTTCCCGAGAGTAGGGAGCTTTACCGATATGCCAGTATCGAAGATCATAAAAGTTCCTGGCGCCTATCCGGATCAGGCAGGTGTTCAAATCCACAAAATAAGCATTGGGCTGCTGTTGGAGGGTATCCCGCAAAAATTGGTTTAAATCCTGAATAAGGGCGGTTTGTCCAGCTTTTCGCTGAGGGTCTATAATCCCTAAAGCCGGGTATACCGGAAGCTCAAAACCATGCCACAGGATCATGCCCGAAGTTTGTTTGCGGATACCTGTCAAAACCTTCACAAAGAAATCTTGGATCCTTTCTTTTTCGACCTCAATCTGCTCCAGGCTCAGACCGGGAAAACTTCTGGCCAGGCTCCAGGATAAGGTTTCTAGTTTCAGAAAGATAAGAACACAATCGGTTTCCTCATTTAACAGATCCTTTTGTTCCCCCGCAGCTTCTTGAAAAATCCGATCATATCCACCAAACCGGGTCCGAACGTTGAATCCCATTTGATAACCCAGATAACGTAAGTAGGGTTCTATAGGTTCCAGGGTAATATTGCGTAAAATAGTTATGTTCAGGGGCGGCAAAGGAGCCAGTTTCTCAGGACTCAGTTCTTCTTGAATTTGAGAATAGGACAGGGTCTTCATAGACAGGATCCTTTGAGTTAAGTTTTTAATGAATTTTTACTTTTCAAGTCAAGAAAACATTTTCCTTTTATTAAGGATCAGGAAACAATAAAAGCGGCTACTTTAGGAACGATCTCTCCGGGTTGGCCCTCATAGGCCCGTTCTTCGATGTAATCCAGGACCTTAAAGCCCGCCGAAACAAGTTGTTTTATGACGTCGTCGGGAGTCCAATACAGATATATGTGATCTGCATTGGGTGCGGTCAAGGCTGCCGTAATAAAACCATAACCCTCTGGCTTTAGGAGTTTTCTTAAATGATTCAAGAAAAGTTGGGGATCGCTGAGATGCTCTAAAACCTCAACGACCTGGATACAAGGTAGGGGTTCCAGGTCTGCGCCGATGATATTGATATCCATGGGGGTAAAAGAGTTTGCGTATCCCCAACCTTTTATATTGTTCATGGTAAATTGCCTTGAATAGGGGCTTATATCAATTCCGTATCCGTGGAAATTTCGATCATATCTAAATATTTGAACGGTGTAAAAACCTGTTCCGGTGCCTACTTCATAGAATCTTTTATCGTCCTGAGTATCTAATAAGGGTAGAAAATTCTTCTTATAGTAAAGGAATTGCCGATGATGGTGCCGCCACAAGAAATGCGAAATGAAGATTCCCGGCAGGTATAGGTGCATCATGTAATCTTCATTCATATAGACTTTTTGATAGGCTTCCTGGTAAGTTACCTCTTCATATTTCAATTTCTTATTGAAGAGTTGTTGTAGCCGCATGGCATCAATGGCGAATTTGGTGTATCCGCGAACGGCATTTTTATAAGCCTCTTCATCATTTCCGAATAGCTTTTCTAGATGGATATCAAACTCTAATTCCCAGGAAGGACCGAATTCGGACTGAACTTCCAGAAAGGTCTTTTTAAACATCAAAGCATTTTTAAAAAATATTTTTTTGAATAATTCTAAAGAATTTAAATTCATAAAGACCTCTTTTATTTCTTAAAAACGCACGTTGCCTTACCTTCTACACAGGTCGTTCCGTTGAGTTTTTGGATTTTTAAGTCCAGTAAAATGGTTCCCAGGGGGTGCAAAATTCTTTTTACTGTTACGGTGTACTTAACGGTATCTCCTACATAAACCGGTGCATGAAAGTTTAATTCAATGGAACCGATAACGGTATTTTCGCCTGGAATTTCCATTCCTAAAATACGGGAAAACTGGATGGACAGTAAAAAACCATGGATAACCAGGTTATCAAACCCTTTCTGTTCGGAGAAAGTTTTGTTAGTGTGGATTCTGGCCGTATCTTGGGTTAAAGTGATAAAACGAGCGATCGTTTCTTCATCGAACAGGACCTCTTCCGAGTACGAGTCTCCTACTTTAATGTCGTTTATGGATAAAAGTGCCATGAAACCTCCATCCTTCTAGATGATAGGAAATAAGCAATTTTCATTTTCTCATGGACGGGGATCTTTCTTTAGCAAAACCAGCGATTGATAAGTCCCCCTATAGAGGGAGTTACCTTCAGGGGGAGTTTTCTCCAGAGTTGTCGGGCCAGTCCTTCTGAGTCATAATATTTTTCCAGGGATGGAGCCTTTCCCCTGACGGGCAGGTGATAAATTACGGCCGGGCGGGTTCGCGCACCCCATCGTTCTTTAAACTCAATCAATCCCGTCTGGTTTCGAGACGAAGTTCCCCAGCTCAATTTTCTATAGCCGAGTTCCAGGCCAAGTTGAATCGCCCGCCAGTAGAGTGCCACATATGCTCGTAAAGGAACCGCCTCAGGAAGGCAGGCGGCAAACTTACTGATCAAATTCTTACCCCAGCAGAAAAGGAGGAGGCCGCCCACACAACGCTGATGGACATAGGCCAGGAGCAGGCGAGCAGACCCAGATCCGTGTAAGCGCTTCCATAACGTTGGAAAATAATGGGCCCCGTAGGGAGGGGTCCCAAAATCATGAAAAACTTGTAGATAGATCTGATAGAATGTACGGAAATCCTCTAAACTCCTGGCTTCCCGGACTATGACTCCTCGATTTTGCGCCTTACGAATTGCCTTACGGTGGTCTTCCTTTAGACAGGCCAATACTTGTTCCTCATTATCCAGTTCCATTTCCGAGATCAATACCGGCTCGCTCTGTACCAACTGGAGCCGGGCCAATGCCGGACGTGAAGATCCATAACGCAACTCCAGGTAATTAACCTGCATTTCTCGCGCCAGCTTTATGGCCTGTTCCACAAGGGCCAGCTCCGATGCCTCATCGCTCACCAGAGCTCCTCCAGAACCGATGTCATAGGGGATTGAAATGAGCTTGGACCCCAAGAAGGGAAACCTGACCAGAAACAGGGGAAGGATACCCGTTAGGTTTCCTTCCGACTCACACAGCAAGTAGAAAGGTTGATGCCCAAAGATTTCCCCAATGATATCCCGCCAGAGAAGGGTATGATAGAGATTAGCTTCGGGATGTTCGGTAACAAAACGTGTCCAGCGTTCGGCATCTGCTTCCCGCAGGGGATAAGCCAGGGGTTGAGTTTGGGATGAAGTAACTTCTGGTATCTCTGAATTCAGACTTCCAGGAAGATGGTTTAGCATGAATCGTTCTAATTCCTTAGCAAAGCGATGATTCGGTTCCGATCCTCAGCCGTAATCCTGCTATGCGTAGGTAAACCGATTAATTTAGTGGCCACATCTTCAGCAACCGGACAGGTACCAGGTCTATAGCCGTAAGCCAGGAGATCTGGCTCGTTCTCGATGGGATAGATCGGGGTTCTGAGGGGCCAGGCGATGAGTTCGATATGCTTTCTACGAGCCTGTCTGAGCAGAGCCTCCTTGTTTTCGACCAAGACCGGAAAGTAATATAAAGGTTGAGACGTCTCGGCTATGGGGAGGATTAAGTGTTTAAGACCCCTGAGAGCCCGACTGTATTCGGTACAACAAAGGTGGCGATGGGCTGCATTGGATTCAATCTTATACAACCAGCGCCGTCCCTCCTGCATTTGATAACGACTGGCCCGATAGGCTTTATGGGTTATTTCATGGGTTATTTCTACCTGGACCGGGCGTACTTTATAACCCGGGTTGATTTTTCGATAAAGATTAAAGAGTGGCCAGTACCATGCCGGTCGAAGGAGGTATTTTTGAAACCAAATTTCTGCACGGAGTCGGATATCGGCAAATTTACCGGGCCGGGGTAGATCCCTTTGAATTTCTCGGATTTTTCTTGCAAGCTCAGGATCGTTGGTGACAGCTACCCCTCCACTTCCGGCAGGAAGCGGTTTGAGTAAATTATTGCTAAATATGGCGGCCTGTCCCCAACTTCCAGGATACCGACCCTTTGTACGATACGGTAAGCATTGGGCGCAATCCTCAAACACCGGGATTTGGTTTTGGAGGGCAATTTCCCTGACCGCTTCAATTCCGGTTGAATGACCATAAGTATGCTGGAAAAGTATTCCTCGAGTGGCCTTTCCCATGGCCGATTCAACCTGCCGTGGGTCGAGATTTAACGTATCCGCTGAGATATCTACATAGACCGGTTTAAGATTTAACGAAAGTAGAGCCAGAGGGACGACCCTGCAGGTCAAAGGGGAAAGGATAATCTCATCCTGGGGCTTTAAACCCGAAACCATGAGGATACTCGTCAGGGCATGCCGTGCATATCCGAAAGTAATGGCATAGGAGACCCCGAGCCGGTGTGCAAATTCCCTTTCATAGTCATCGGTGTATTTGTCCATGGCCCTTAACCCTCTTCCAGGAGGATATCTTGATGCTGAGGAATAGAAGAGATAAGGTACTGACTCTTCATGACTTGCTATTCACTTCTTCCGGTGAGGATCTAAACAGGGATATTTGACGGGCCTGCCGGATGGGATGACCCTCCCTCTGAACGCCCCAGATATAGAGTCCACAACCTATAAGACAGAGGGGAATGGTGCCGAGACGCCAGGCCAGCATCAATTGGGCCCCGCCCATATAACCCAGTAACCCGAACAATCCGTTAAAGGCAGCTTCACCGACTCCCAGTCCACCTGGAGTTATGGGTAGCGCATTGACCAGCATGCCGAGCAGGGCTAATAAACCGACGGTAAGACCGGAGACCTGGGGAAAGAACTCTCTTCCGACCAACAAAAACATGCCGGTAAGTGCCAGATGGCCACAGAGAGAAATAAATGCAGCGCCCAGGAGAACTCCCTTATAATCCCGAAATGCAGAAAGTACCTTAAAGGCGCGCTCTAAATAACAGAAGAAAGGTATTCGGATTCGGGTCAGGAGGGGGTAAGAGAGTTTACCGATCCGGGTGCGTAGGGAGCAGGAAAGGATAATTCCAACCAGTATCCCTATCATGCCGATCCCTGCAACGATCACAAGCCATTGGATAAGTAGATAGTCCTTCACAAATTGTCTGTTGAAGAGGGCCAATCCAACTATCAGGAACAGGAGAGAAAATAAAGCTACCGCACGGTCAATGAATAAAATCGTGGCAACTTCAATGCCACGACCGGGGTTTTCCAGGGTCAAGTAATATAATTTCATAACATCCCCTCCTGTCCCCCCCGGTATACAAAAGTTAAAAAAAGTACCCACGGTAACCAGTTGGTATCCTTTACCGAATGGGAGACAAATTCCCTGGGATCTAAAGAGATATCCCAGTCGTTTAGCTTCCACCGTTGCCCCGAACAGGGTTAAAACGACCAAACCCGGCAGCAGCCACAGAATGGAAATTAACCGGTTGATGGAGGACCAGATCCCGGTTGTTGAAAGTACATAGTAGAGTAAACCGATCCCCAAGACCGTCCGCAGTATTATCCAGAAATGAGGAGTAAAACGATTCATAAGCCGGTGGAATAGGAGGTAGAGAAGTACTACCCTGTTACCTTAATTTTGACTTCACAGGGCTGCTTTCACCCCCAACCCCCCCCCTCTCCGCCCCACCCCTTCCCTCCCTGTCCATGGGGAGGGTGAGGGAGGGGGCGAGGGGCCAGGAGTGAGGGCCACTTAAAAGTTAAGCAAAACTAAGTAAACCAGGTAGTACTTTTTCCTGATGGGAAATAACCTTTCCCAGGGTAACGTCTGGTCTGCTTAACCTGCTTTGAGGGGTCGGGCCGATGAAGGGGGAGAATGGGATATCTGCTCCAGATAGTGGAGCAGGGTCCCCCCCACAACGCAAAACCCGCAATATATAAAATATAACCAATGCATGGGAATCACGCGGATCATAAACCAAATACCTGAGTGCTTTGCGAAGTACCGATAAAAATCACGATTGAGGAAAGTAACGATCAGTGCTGCTAATCCCGCACCAACCCACGCCATCGACCACCATATCCCTGCCAGAGCTAACCACATCGCCAGATAAACTAACAGGACACTCACGCGTTGAGATGGTTTAATGTTAAGGGTATTGGCGAGGGTACCTACCCGTAACATTAGACGTGTCCAGGGGATCCCCCGGTCGAAGATATCGGTCTTGAGGAGATTCCACAAGGTCCAGCGTTTCAGGTGTTTCCCCTTAATACGACGATCCAGGACAATCCGATATCCTGCGGCACTTAACCAGGTACCCAGCTCGATATCTTCGATGGCCGGGCGACGATATCGCTGCTCATCAAACCCCCCAAAGGCTATGAATAGATCGCGTCGTATTGCCCCACATCCGCTCCAAAAAGTAGTGATCTCTCCACTACAGGTTTGATGCACATAATGATGGAAAAGATTCTTGTATTGGGAAAGAAAACCTGGATCGGCCGGAGCTTCATCATAGGAGCCTACTACGGCATCAAGGGTCGGATCTGAAGCGAAGGCTTCAGCAAATCGGGCTAGTGTATCTTTGTGTACGCATACATCGGAATCAATGAAAACAACGTATCGCCCGGTGACATTGGCTACCCCGTAATTTCGTGCCCGTGCAGGTCCTCCCGGTCCATCGATTCGCAAATATCTAAATCCATAGGAGGTTACCAGAGGTTCGATGGGCTCTGTGGAACCATCGTCTACCACCAACACCTCAAAATCATGGTATTGGGACTCCGCCAGTGCAACAAGACATTGTTTCAGGTTATCCAGCGAATTGTAGACGGGTATAACAACGGATAAAGTTTTAGGTTTGTTATTCTTCATCGATCGTTCCAGGTCACCGTCCTTGTTCTATGACCTTAAATAAAGGAAAGGGGGTAGTAGATAACGAATACTCAACGCTGCCGAATTCCAACGATTTTATTATAGATCTTTCCTATAGTCCAGCCTACCACTCCACCCAGGATTGCTCCATAAAAAAATCCTATCAAACTTCCTTTCCAGGTAACCGAATATCCGGGGAAATATTGACCCAGCAATTGTAAATGCTGGCCTACCCTGGGCCCTCCTTTAATGAGTAGCCAGGCCGTCATGACAAATAATCCTATTCCGCCTATCATGGCACAGACAAAGGCCAGTACCCCGGCCTGGATTTTGACAATGGCCCGGCTTACCTCTTCAGATTCGTCATGTTTTGTCATGGTTAGCTTTCCCTGTTATACATCATCCAGAAGCCTGCGTTGTGCTTCGGCCTCGGCTCGTTTCTTAAGCAGAAAAGCGTAAGCTCTCATTCCCCAATTTCTCAACCAGGCTATAAGATAGCCTAATGTAAATCCTCCTACTCCGGCTTCGACCAGACCGACAAACGCGCCTGACCAGGTAACCCGGAATCCAGGGAAGTAATGACGCAGCAAGGACAGATTCGGTCCGATCACGGAGCCACCCTTTAATAAAAGTATAATAGTTGCCAGGAAAAGACTCAACCCAGAAACTATCCCTACGGCGGTACCCAAGGCCAGCGGATCTAATTTTGCAAATACTGCTTCAATGATTTCATCGGGTGAAATAGGAGGGGTTGTCGTTGCCGGAACTATTCGAGTCGGGACCTGACGATCTCCCAGGGTTGTATCCCCCACTTTTGAGAAAACCTTTTTCTTCGAGATCTCCGCCTTCTCAACCCGGCTTTCCTCGTGATATTCCATTTCGGTATTCACCGACCAGACGTCATATTTTTCACCTACAATGTTCCGTGCTGCATAGATTCCTGTCAACATGGAGTGGTCCTGGTTGTTGTAGCGATGTAAACCGTTTCGACCGATGGTTTGAAGGTTAGAGAAGGTTTCCAAATACTGACGGAGGATGGCTAAGTTCTCGTGGTATTTTTGATCATAAACGGGGTAGGCCTTCTTCATTCGAACCACCGTACCATCTTCTACCTCGGTGGGATCAATGAGTCCGATCTGGGCACACTCCCGGATTCCCAATTCAATGAGACGGTCATCGGACCAGTTCCATTCCTCGTCTTTGTCCCATAGGAAGTACTCAAGACCTAAAGAGGTTCGGGTTGGATCGGGAACCATGTCGGGACTCCAGTTTTTGTAATTCTGGATTCGTCCCATCTTGACGCCCGGCGTGTGGATGTAGATCCAATTATCCGGGAAGACGGATTCTCGCCGGACAATCAGCACCACCGTTAGATAATCTCGATAACGGAGATTCTTTGCAGCCTGTAAAACCTCCTCCGGTGGAGCAGGATCCAGGGCTTGCATAAGCTCCCGAAGTGGCATGGTGGACAGGAAATGGTCTCCGCCAAACTCCAGCAATTTCCCGGAGAATGTTTTTCCGTAGATGCATTCTACACGCCCATGACGATGGCGTATCTTTTCAACCCGGGTCTCCTGGATTGTTTCATGACCCCGTGCCGCCAGTAACTCCCTACAACGCTCCCACATCATCCCCGGTCCGAGCCGTGGATAGTAAAAGTTGTCGATGAGGGTTGTAATAATCTGTCCGTTCTTCGTACGACCAGAGCCAAATAGGGCATTCCGAATCGCTTCGCTCAAGGACAGGTTCTTAATACGCTGTGCGGCCCAATCTGCCGAAATTTCCGTACAGGGAATACCCCAGACTTTTTCAGTATAGGTTTTAAAGAAAATTCGGTAAAGGCGATGTCCGAATCGGTTGGATACCCATTGTTCGAATGTGGTTTCTTCTTCTGAAGGAAACAGTTTGGCTTTTGTATAACTTAAACCCACCAGGAAGGCCTCTACCGGTCCCAATCCAGCTAACGCATTGAACGCTTTCAGGGGATAATCAAAAAAGTGCCCATTGTAGTGGATACGTGAAAGCCGCGGTCGGACCAGGAAGTCTTCACCCAATATCTCCTGCCATAACTCGTTGATCAGGGGAACTTTAGAGAAAAACCGATGCCCACCGATATCAAATCGATAACCTCGATAGGTTACAGTCCGAGAAAGCCCACCGACTTGATGGTCGGCTTCGATTACAGTGGATTTTAGACCTAATTTCGAAAGTTCATAGGCTGCAGTTAGTCCTGCCGGACCGGCCCCAATAATTGATACTTCTGACATATGGCTTACCTTTCGTTATCCCTGAGCAGTTAATGGGATTCCTTTTATGAGATTTTGTTTGTTTACCTGATTTGCCTATAAAGGGTGAATGAGCAAACAGAAGAAAATTGGGAAGGTGGTAAGAGTCGGGGCGACCCGCCCATCGCTTATACCAGATCTGATCCATGCTTAGACTCCGTCCCTTTCACTTACATGCCAGTAACCTTCACAATAACCCAACGACCCGTTATAGAAGAAACTTAACCGAAATTAACCAAATCAACCAGATGGGGTTAAATGGGAAATGCCTTACTGGAGCATAAGCATCTGCCTTACCTTCCTTCCCTGGGAGACTATGCGCTACCCATTAAGTCTGGGAAAGCTTGATCTGTAGGGTAAAAAATGGACGAGCGAGAATCGGGAAAGCAAGACTGGAATTGACTTTCCTTGATTTTATTTTCTCACTTTGTCTAACCCTCTTTCAGATCTCCTCAACAGATTTGTCGAAAGTCTTTTTTCTCAAAGCTTTCCAAGAGATATAGGTAATACATAACCACCCGCAGGGAAATCCCCCCGCCCCCACCCCTTCCCTCCCCGTCCATGGGGAGGGAAGGGGTGGGGGGAAGAGGGAACTTCACTTCAAAGTTCCTTCCCCTGCAAAGCGGGGAAGGTCAGGGGGCAAATGCCCACGCTCCCGAACGGGCAAATGGCAATTCCTGAATCAACTCAAGCTATTGAACAGACAACCAGCCTGATACACCAAAAATACCCTTCTTCGGTTACTGAGTCTACCCGTCCGTTTACCCTGTAAAAGCAGTTGCAGAAATCATACCACAAGGAGAATCCTTGAACATCGAATTCCAGCAGTAGCCGGAAAGATATTAATTTTCTTAACCTTTTTATCTTTTCCAGAGGGATTCCAGGTGGAAGGATGATCTTTCCGAGAAGGACTCCAATAACCCAAATCGTAAAAAAATCTGACATTTAAGAGGTAGAATTTATCCCTTAGGAGGGGAGGAATAGGGATTAAAATCCAGAGAAAATAACCGGTTAA